>VAXT01000034.1 GCA_005883245.1 Actinomycetota bacterium
TCAGGAACAGACGCCGGCGTCTCGCGAATCGTCTCGGCGGCGCGCCGGTATGCACGCTGCGCGTACGGGCTCGACCCGCTCAGGTCGAGCAGGGACGCGAACGACTCGAGCCGATCGGCGATCTCCGCGTTCGTGAGTGCCACGCGCCATAGTTTCCCCGTGCCGCTTCGATTCGACGACGAGTTCGAGCACGGCCTCGGTTGGAGCGTCGAAGGCGAGCGCCTCGCGCGCACGTCCCACGCGATTCGCACACAGGACCGCGTCTGGCTCACGGACGCCGTCGACGGCGAGGGCCTCGACGGGCGGATCGCCGCGCTGGGCGCGCCGGCGGGCGTCGTCCAACTCCTCGACCGCCACAAACGGGACTGTGCGGCCGTCGCCGACCGCCTCGGCGTGCCCCTCCACGTGACACCGTTCACGGACGTCGAGGGCGCGCCGTTCGTCGCCTTCCCGATCGTCCGCCGGCGCCTCTGGCGCGAGGTCGCGCTCTGGTTCGCCGAGCAGCGGATCCTGGTTTGCGGAGACGCCCTCGGCAGCCTCGGCTACTTCCGCGCGCCCGGCGAGCCGTTCGGCGTCCACCCGGCGCTGCGCCTCTTCCCGCCGCGCGAAGCACTCGCCGCCCTCGAGCCGGGGCACATCCTCTTCGGTCACGGCACCGGCTTCCACGGCCCGGAAGCGCCCGGGGCTCTCCACACCGCGCTCGCAACCGCGCGGCGACGAGCCCCCAGCGCCTTGCTCGCGACCGTCAGATCGATGGTTCGCCGCTAGGCCGTCTGACCGCGGTCCGCATCGGCCACAACGCTGCCAACCCGCTGAGCGCGACGGCCGAGGCGACGAGGAACGCGCCGCCGTAGCCCCAGAACTTCGCCACCCCGCCCAACGTCAGGGCCCCGACCCCGAGCGCGACGTCGACCGCCGCGCCCACGCTCCCGACGACCGCGCTCCGCTCGGCCGCGCTCGTCGACTGCACCGCGAGCAGCACCGCGGACGGGTACGTCATCGCCTGGCCGACGGCGAAGATCACCGTGCCGACGATCAGCCCCGTCTCCGTCTGCCAGCTGCCGATCAGCGCCAGGCCCGTCGCGAGACAGATGAACGAGAGCTCGAGCATGCGGGTCGCGCCGAGCGCATCGGGCAGCCGCCGCCCGAAGAAGCGGACGAGGCATATGACACCGCCGAAGAGCGCGAAGATCAATCCCGGCCGCTCGATGCCCACGTCGCGGGCGTAGATGGCCGCAAAAGCGACGAACCCGCCGAAGCCGAGCAGCCCCAGAACGACGAGCAGCCCCGGCCGAAGCGCTCCGCGCGGAGGGAGCCAGCTGCCGGACGGCGCGTCCCTGGTCGCCGGCCTCGTCTCGCGGAGCGTGGCCACGACCGCGGTCGCGCCCAGGACGAGCCCGGCTGTCACGAGCCAGACGAGCGTGTAACGCCCCGAGCCCCGCACGATGTCGGCCAGCACCGGCCCGAACGTTAGCCCGAGGTACGACGCAAGAGTGACGAGACTGACCGCCTCTCCGCGCCGTTCGTCGGGGGTGACGTCCATCGTGGCGGTGTAGACCCCGACGACGAAGGTCGCCTCCGCGGCACCGGCGACAAGCCGGATCCCGACGACCCCGGCCAGGCCCGGCAGCAGCGCGAGCGCGAGGTAGCAGGCGAGCATCACGAGCCCGCCGGCCACGAGCAAGGGCCGCCGGCCGTGCCGATCGCCGAGCCGCCCCGACACGACCGAGAAGATGACCGACGTCGCGCTCGCCGCGCCCACCGCGACGCCCACACCGACCGATCCGTAGTCCAGCTCGTCCTTCACGTACAGCGGCAGGGCGAGAACGAGCATTCCGAAGGTCGCGAACGCGCCGAGCGTTGCGAGCCACAACCGGACGAACGCGGGGGTGACGAGTCGGACGTCACTCACGCACGGCACACTAGAGGCAGCCTCCGAGCGAGCGCGGCGCCGCGCCCCTCCGCTCACGCTTCTACGTGCCGGCTACCTGAAGCGAAGGGCGGCCGCGCCCGCGAGCCGTCGCGACGTAGCCCACGCGATCGAAAGGAGGAGCACCGAGGCTCCGGCGAGGACGATCAGCGTTTGGGCGGCCAGAGCGAAGCCCACCGCCTCAGAGCGACCGATGCCGGAGACGATCAGGAGCGTCGCGCCCGCGCCGATCTGGGTCGCCGCCCCTGCAGGGCTCACGGGCAGCGCGGCCGCCGCGGCGCCCGTACAGAGAAGCATCAGCGCCAGCGGGAAGTTGAAGCCGAGCCCGAGCGCGGCGAGCAGGAGCGCGAGGGCGGCCGCGCGCATGAGCCACGAGCCGGAGACGAGTGCCCAGGCCTCGGCAGCGCGTCGCGGGGGCGTCGCTCTCGGCGCCAGCCAGCGAGCAAGCCGGTAGCGCAGGAGTCGTGGGCTCCTCGCGACGAACGGGAGGGCGATCAGGGCCGCGGCAGCAAGGATCCCGGTCACGCCGACGACCGCGAAGCCGATGCGCACGGGCGCGGAGTTTCCGGGCCAGGCGGCTGCCGTGAAGGCGAGCGGAGCGAGGGCCGCGTTGTCGACCAATCCGAGCGTCACGAGCGAGAGGCAGATCGAGCGAACCCCGGCCGGGCAGCCGGGATAGCGCCGTACGATCGCGACGCGGACCAGCTCGTCGAGCCGTCCCGGAAGGATGAGACCCATCACGGACGCGCCTCCGCCCGCTGCTGCGAGCGCGAGTGGGCCCGGCCGCTCCGGCACGGCAAACAACCGTCCCCAGCCGCAGGCCTTGAGCAGGAACGCGACGAGGAAGAGCAGCGCCACCGAGAGTAGAAGAGTCGGCTCGCCGCGCGAGAAGGGCATCGGCGCGTGGCTCACGTGCCTTGCTGCGAGGGCGAGGAGCAGACATCCGGCCGCCGCGAAGCCGACGGTGACGAGCCCGCGCGCGCGCCTCGATGAACCGATCTGCCGGAGATGCGACAGCGATCTCCGCGCTCGGCCCCGCGGACGATCGCTCATGCGTTCCTTTCTCTCAACGGCTTGACCTTGAGAGTACTCGGCATCTGTTGGCATCGAGTTAAGCCATGGACGGGGCGGGCGGAGCACAGGCACACTGGGCCGGTGCGCTGGGGCCTTCTACTCGCGCTCGTTGCAGGCATCGCGGCAGTCGCACCGGCGACGGCTGCGGATACGACGCGCGTCAAGAGCTACTGCAGCCCGAGCGGCGACGTCTGCTACGGGATCTTCAAGAACGATGCCGGCATCTACCGCTTCCGGCTGACGCTCGCGGCGAAGTACTTCTCGCGCTACCGGATCTGCGTGCTCCCGCTCGGCCAGCAGGCCAGGTGCAAGAGCTTCCCGGTCAAGAAGACCGGCGCGAGCTGGGGCGGAACAGTCGTCTGGCAGCGCAACTACCCGGTCCGCGGCCCGCGCGGCTACCGGGTCACGTGGCGCCGGGGGACGAAGCGACTCGGGCCGTCGCTCACGTTCTACCTGCCGGCTCCGATCTGAGCCGGTAGCGCAACGCGACGGCGATCGTCGTCGCACACACCGTGAACGCGACCGCGTTCGGCACGACGAGGTACCAGTTGTCGATCGTCGCCCCGTACGCGACCCAGAGCGTGAAGCCGACGAGGAGCACCCAAAAATAGGCGATCGAGACCTCGCGCGACGAGCGGTGCAGCAGCATCTTGCGGATCTGGAGCCCGGGCGAGATCGCCATCAGGATCCCCCAGGCGGCAGCGGTGACCCCGAGCACGGTCTCGACCATGCGCCCGACTTCGCGCCTCGGCGATCATCCCCTTGCATGGCGATCACGTTCCGGCTCATGACCCGCGACGACCTTCCGCTCGTCCACGAGTGGCATCAGCGCCCGCACGTCGCCCGCTGGTGGACGGCGCGCACGACCTTCGAGGAGACCGAGGCGCACTACGTGCCGACGATCGAAGGCACCGAGCCGACCCAGCACTACCTCGCGCTGCTCGACGGCGAGCCGCTCGGGATGATCCAGACCTATCTCGTCTCCGACTACCCGGACTACGCTGCGCTCATCGAGGAGGGCGAGGGCACGGCGGGTCTCGACCTCTTCATCGGCGACGAGGCGCAGACCGGGCGCGGGCTCGGCACGGAGATGATCCGGCGCTTCGTCGAGGAGATCGTCTTCGCGCGGCCCGAGACGATTGCCTGCACGGCCGACCCGGACCTCGAGAACACCGCGTCCGTCCGGGCCTTCGAGAAGGCGGGCTTCCGAGCCGTCAGGGAGTTCGTCGACCCGGAGGACGGGCAGCTGCACGCGCTCGTCCGGCGCGAGCGCAGTTGATGTGAACGATTGCTCGCGAGCCGGCTTCAGGCGGCCGACGCGACCCGCTCGCGTGCCCGCGCGCACTCCGTCCGGTGGTCCGGCTCCTCTTCGTCGGCGAAATGGGCGGCGAGGCGAACGACCTCGCTGCCGAGCATCTTCAGCTGCCGCTCGACACCCGGATCCCGAACCTCGTCGTCCTCGTCGAACGCCGCGCCCGGAACCGGAACGACGTACGGCACCGCCCAGCCCCGAAGCGCGCGCACCGAGAACTCCATCGCGTTGATCGCCTGCAGCCCCTGGGTGCCGCCGGAGACGCTGATCAGGCCGATCGCCTTGTCCGTGAGGTACACGCTCCCGCTCGGGAGATGCAGCCAGTCGAGGGCGTTCTTGAACGAGCCTGCGACCGAGCCTTGGTAGAGGGGGCTGCTCCAGAGTAGGCCGTCGGCGCTCTCGAGGGCCTCGATCATCGCGGATGTGGTCGCACTGGGCTCCGCGTCCGGGTTGTAGAGCGGAAGGTTCAGCAAGCGAAGGTCGAGAAGCTCCGTCTCGGCGCCGACGTCCGCCGAGCCCGCGAGCGCGGACACCAACGCGGCACGGCTGCGCGACGTCGCCGCGAGCGAGCCGCCGAGGCCGACGATCTTCAGCGCGCGCTCCTAGACGTTCGCGGGCCGCAGCATCGTGTACACGAGCAACCCGATGAACGGGAGGATCAGCATGAAGATCGCCCAGCCGGCCTTGCCGCCCCCGGAGAGATCGTGCCGTCGGAAGACGTCGATCACGGCCCGCACCCAGAGAATGAGGAAGAGGACGAGGACGGCGCCGATGATGATCCGCACGAAGTGAACCCTAGTTCGTCTCGCGCTCGGCGGCTACCCGGTCGCGGTGCCTCGTGGCGAGGAGGTCCTGCAACTCGGGATGAGTCGCGATGTAGTGCGCCACGAACGGGCAGAGCGGGACGACCTCGAGGCCCTGGCGGCGCACATCGGCAATCGCTTCGGCCACGAGCAGGCTGCCCAGGCCGCGCCCTTCGACGGACTCGTCGACCTCGGTGTGCAGGAACGCGATCCGGCTGCTGCCCCGCCGCCGGTGATACGCAGCCTCGCCGATCATGCGGTCGCCGAGCCGAAGCTCGAAGCGCGACTCCTCCGGGACGTCGACCACCTCGAGCTCCGCGGGAGAGACCGGCGCGTCCACGTCGTCCTTCGGGCGGAAGTACTCCACGAGTTGTCCCGCCGCGTCGGACTCTCGTGCGGCTTGGTGGTCGCGGAAGCGGTTGCGGTGCTCGGCGGCGTGCTCCCAGGCCTCGAGCCCGCGCAGGTAGCCGTAGATCGCGCGCGTCCCGCTGAAGAAGCGCCCGTCCTCGGTCTCGAGGGCGGGGATTCGTTCGGAGCCGGAAACCGCTTTGAGACCGGCGCGCTGCTCGGGCCACGCCTCGACCTGGCGCGCGACGAAGTCGAGCCCGAGCTCGGTGAGGATCTCGCGAACCGCAGACGAGAACGGGCACCACTCCGCCTGATAGAGCGTCAGCACTAACCCTCGAAGCCGTTCGTCCTGTGGGTCCCGTCGCAGAACGGCTTGTTCGAGGAGCCGCCGCAGCGGCAGAGCGCGGCCTGCTCGCCCTCGTGGAGGACGTTGCCCTCCGCGTCGACGATCCGCACCCCACCGGTGACGAGCAGCGGCCCGCCGGCGGACGCGCAGATCTCGAACCGCTGTCGAGGCTTCACGCTCACGCCCTTGAGCCTTCTCGTCCGCAGCGCACCCGAGGGGCACTGGGCGACGGTCCTCTCGATCTCGTCCGCCGAGGCCTCGTCTGCCTTCACCCAGGGCCGGCGGTCGCGGTCGAAGACCTTGGGCGAGAGCCGTGAGCAGTTGCCGGAATGGATGCAGAGCCGTGGCTCCCACTCGACGACGACCTCGTCGGTCGCGTACTCCTTGACGAGCGGCTTTCCGACCCTGGCCACCGAGCCAGCGTAGCCGCGCGGGCCGGGTCTGCCGCACGGGCCAACTTCCGTCCGAGCGCGCCGTCTATCAAGATAGGTGCGCAGTTTCGCTCTGGCGCAGGGACTCGGGATCTTGCTTACTGCGGGAGCCGGTGGCGCGGCCGTCGGGCAGAAGGCTGAACCGACGGCCCGCGCACCGGCGTCGAGCCAGGTAGCGGGGCTAATCACGGGCGCGGACGACATCAAGTCGCCATCGTCCGAGCGCCTCTTCGAAGGTTCTGCCAATCGCCCGTTCGATGCGTGCTATCACAAGGCCTGTGACACCCTCGGGAACGTCGACTTCCGCATGCTGGGCCAGATGGCCGACGCGGACGCCGTGGTCGCCGTGCGGCTGGCGGGCTAGTTGTCCATGACGCGCGTAGCCGGCTTGCTCCTGGTCGTGCTCCTACTCGCCGGGTGCGGGCAGTCCGACACGACGGCCATGAACCACAAGTTCGAGCGGCTCGACTTCCAGATCTCGACCCTGGAGACCATCAACTCTTCGTACAACGAACAGCACTTCGCTCGGCTGACCCAGAAGTACATCGCGCTCGTCCATCAGTACGCCGATCAACTGGGGCGGGACGAAGCCAGGCGGCGCCTGGTCGAGCTGGGCGACGAGCTCGACCCGTATTGCCTCCCCTGCACCGGGGTGCTGTACATCGAGGCGAAGAAGTTCTGACGGCTTGACGCTCGAGAACCACTTCGGCGAGGACGTGGCCGAGCGCTACGACGAGTACGCGGCCGAGATGTTCGAGCCGGCCACTCTCGATCCGGCCGTCGACTTCCTCGAGGAGCTAGCCGGAGACGGCGCCGCGCTCGAGCTCGGGATCGGCACGGGCCGGATCGCGTTGCCGCTCGCGGCGCGCGGGGTGCGCGTGCACGGGATCGACCTGTCGGAGGCGATGGTCGCCAAGCTGCGCGAGAAGCCCGGCGCGGACCACATCGAGACCACGATCGGCGACTTCGCGACGACGCGCGTGCCGGGAGGCTGCTTCGTGATCGAGGTGGGCGTGCCCGTTCTGCGAACGCTTCCTCCGGGCGAGCGGTTCCACGTGTTCGACTTCAGCGCGGAACACATCGGTATCGACGAGTACGACGTCGCCAACCAGGGCCTGATCTCCCATCACCTCTCGCTTCGCGACGGTAGCTGGGAACTGCGGTCGCTGCCCTTCCGCTACGTGTGGCCGGCCGAGCTCGACCTGATGGCGCGGCTCGCAGGGATGGCGCTCCGCGAGCGCTGGAGCGGCTGGAGCCGCGAGCCGTTCACGAGCGAGAGCACGAAGCACGTCTCCGTCTGGGAGAAGCCCGCTTAAGACCGCGCGCCGCGAGCGCGGGACGCGAGCCCCCAGGCCGACAGGCGCGTGACATTTCAAGGTCGCGTCTCCTGGCGGCGTCTGACATCACCCCCTCGGGGTGAAGCCCCGCAGCTCTCGCGGCCCGAGACTTGAGTCGCCAATCGCACATGCTCAGATCGAGGAGGTCGCCATGACCAGCACCGTCCCCGAAACCGCAACGGAGATCCGCCCGTGACCAGTTTCAAGGGCTCGCGTCTCCGGGCGGCGCCTGACATCACCCCCTCGGGGTGAAGCCCCGCAGCTCTCGCGGCCCGAGACTGAGTCGTCAATCGCACATGCTCCGATCGAGGAGGTCGCCATGACCAGCACCGTCCCCGAAACCGCAACGGAGATCCGGCCGTTCAGCGTCGAGGTGCCGGAGGAGGAGCTGGCCGACCTCCGCCGGCGCATCGCCGCGACGCGCTGGCCCGAGAAGGAGACCGTCGCAGACGATACGCAGGGCGTCCAGCTGGCGACGATGAGGAACCTCGTTCGCTACTGGGGCTCCGAGTACGACTTCGGGCGGGTCGAGGCGAGGCTGAACGCGTTCACGCAGTTCATGACCGAGATCGACGGCCTTGACATCCACTTCATCCACGTGCGCTCGCCGCACGAGAACGCGCTGCCGCTGATCATCACGCACGGCTGGCCCGGCTCGATCATCGAGATGTTGAACGTCATCGGCCCGCTCACCGACCCGCCGGCCCACGGCGGCGACGCGGAGGACGCGTTCGACGTGGTGATTCCATCGATGCCCGGCTACGGGTTCTCCGGCAAGCCGACCACAACCGGCTGGGACCCGGTCCACATCGCGCGTGCCTGGATCGCGTTGATGAGGCGGCTCGGATACACGCGATACGTCGCGCAAGGAGGCGACTGGGGTGCGCAGATCACGGACGTGATGGGCGCCGAGGCACCTCCGGAGCTGCTCGGCATTCACTCCAACATGCCCGGCACGGTTCCGCCCGACATTTCGAAAGCACTCGCGTCGAACGTCCTCGGGGCGGGCGACCCCCCGCCGTCCGGTCTCTCAGCCGACGAACAACGCGCGTACGACCGGCTCAGCTTTCTCTTTACGAAGGGCATCGGCTACGCGCTCGAGATGGGGTTGCGCCCGCAGACGTTGTACGGGCTCGCCGATTCGCCGGTCGCCCTGGCCGCGTGGATGCTCGACCACGACGCGCGCAGCTACGCGGACATCGCACGAGCCTTCGAGGGCGATCCGGCCGGCAACCTCACACGAGACGAGGTCCTCGACAACATCACGCTCACCTGGGTGACCAACACCGGGGTCTCGTCGGGTCGCCTCTATTGGGAGAACAACCTCGGCTTCTTCGACGTCAAGGGCGCCACCGTCCCCGCCGCCGTGAGCGTCTTCCCGAATGAGCTCTATCAGGCGCCTCGGAGCTGGGCCGAGAAGGCCTACCCCAACCTCATCTATTTCAACCAGCTCGATGCGGGCAACCACTTCGCAGCTTGGCAGGAGCCGGAGCTCTTCACGAACGAGCTGCGCGCCGCGTTTAGGTCACTCCGTTAGCAAGAAGGTCGTCATCAGCTCCCTCTTCAACCGCGACTAGGAGTTCGTATGACAAGCAGCAACACCGCAACACAGTAGGAATGAGCCTGTTCGCCAAGGCGCACGCGGAGACGCATCTGCCCGGGTTCGACGGTGCGACCGGCTGGCTCAACTCCGAGCCGCTCACCCCGGAGGGCCTGCGCGGGAAGGTCGTGCTCGTCGACTTCTGGACGTATACGTGCATCAACTGGCTGCGCACGCTCGGTTATGTCCGCGCGTGGCACGACAAGTACACGGATCAAGGCCTGGTCGTTGTCGGCGTCCACACGCCGGAGTTCCCGTTCGAGCGCGACGCCGACAACGTCAGCTGGGCCGCGCAGGACCAGCGCGTCGACTATCCGATCGCCCTCGACCCCGACTACGCGGTGTGGCGCGCCTTCGACAACAACTACTGGCCTGCCGTGTACATCGCCGACGCGGAAGGACGAATCCGGCACATGCATTTCGGCGAGGGAGGCTACGAGGAGTGCGAGAGGGCTGTCCAGATGCTCCTGCGTGAGACCGGCCAGGAGGGCGTTCCTGACGACCTGGCCTCGGTCGCCGGCGAAGGCTTCGAGGCCCAGGCCGACTGGGGGACATTGGGGTCGCCCGAGACCTACCTCGGCTACGAGCAAGGACAGAACTTCGTGTCCTCCGAAATCGCCGGGTTCGACGAGCCTCAGGATTTTGGCGTGCCGGATCGGCTGAAGCGCAACCAGTGGGCGCTGTCGGGAAACTGGACGCTGAGGCCGGGGAAAAGCGTCGTCAACGAGGCAGAAGGGCGGCTCAGCTTCCGCTTCCACGCGCGGGACGTGAACCTCGTCATGGGCCCGCCGACGGCCGGCTCAGTCGCGTTCAACGTGAGCGTGGACGGAGAACCTCCCGGCGACGCACATGGGCTCGACGTCGATGAACAGGGCAACGGCACGCTCGACCGGCCG
>VAXT01000035.1 GCA_005883245.1 Actinomycetota bacterium
CGGACGTGGCCGCGACCGGCGCCGGCGAGCTCGAGGCCCGTCTTCTGTCCGGCGAAGCGTGGGCGCGCATGCACATGGGCCAGCTCCGTGAGGCGCTCGACCTGCTTGCGCGCGCGAGGACCGTGACGCAGCACGAGCCCTTTTCGGACCTCGACCGCGCAGAGATCCTCTACCGGCTCGGCGTCTGCCGCTACAGGCTCTCGAGTATCTCGACCGCGATCGGCCTCCTCAACGAGGCGTACGCGGTCGCAGAGACGTCCGGACTGCCCTGCGACGCCCTGCGCTCGAATATCCTCGCCTACCGCTCGCGCTGCTACAGGCGTCAGCGTGACCTCGAAGCCGCGCGCGAAGATGTCGAGCGCGCTCTCGAGCTCGCGCAGTCGCTCGACGACAACACGACCGTCGCCAACGTCTACGTCCAGGCGTCGCTCGTCTCAGAGCGCATGGGCCACTGGGTGCTCGCCCGCAACTACGCGGAGCGCGCGAAGAGCCTCTACGAGGAGCTGAACGACCAGCGGTACCTCGCCGGCCTCTTGAACAACCTCGGCGGCCTCAATCTCATGCTCGGCAAGCCCGAGGAGGCGATCGAGTACCTCAAGTCCTCGTATTCGACCGCCCTCGATGCCGACAGCAAGGAGGAGGCGGCGCAGGCGACCGGCTCGCTCGCTGCCGTCCACCTCGAGCTGAACGACTACGAGCAAGCGGAGCGGTTCGCGCGTCAGGCGCTGTCGCTGCTCGAGGGGCGCGTCGACTTCCTGCACGAGATCGGCCCCTCGCAGCTCGTTCTCGGACGGGCGCTCATGGAGCAGGGTCGCCTGAACGAGGCCGAAGAGGCGTTCAAGACGGCCGACGACAGCTTCGAGCAACTTTCCTCCGCGAGCCACCGCGCCCGCGCATGGATCGCCATGGGCGACCTCGCCGCCCGAAGGGGCGACGACAGGACGGCTGCGCGTCACTACCGCAATGCGGCTGACGCGCTCCAGGACGTCAGGTTCTAGAGGAAAGGAGGTGAACGCATTGCGCGCAAGGCTCCTTTTCCTCGTGATTCTGGCGTGCCAGCTTCCGCGGCGGTCGCTCGTCTCTAGGGGTCTCTAGCGAGCGACTCTGGTGCCAGGGCCGGAAGTGTTTTCCTTCCTGGGCGGTGGGGAGCGGCACTTCTACGTTTTCGCTTGCAAAAAAGCGGCGACGGTACTAGACCGCCGCCGCTGTCAGGGGAGAGGAGGAGCTTTTCTCCCGTCACGTTCGACAGGTGCGGCACAAGTCCTGGTTTTTGCGGCACGGACGCCGGGAATGCCTCCTCGCGGAGCGGCGTTTGCAGCTACAGTCCGCCGTTCCGCGGAGCCGTGTCATGGAACTCAACGCCTCTGACGTCAAGCTCACCGATCTTGCCTCCTGCGGGGGCTGCGCCGCGAAGTACTCGGCCGCCCGGCTCGAGCAGCTGCTGGCCGGGTTCGTCCCCGTCGAGGCCGAGAATCTGCTCGTCGGCCTCGCTCCGGCCGACGACGCGGCGGTCTACAAGCTCGACGACGAGCGGGCGCTGATCTTCACGCTCGACTTCTTCCCGCCGATCGTCGACGACCCGGCCGACTACGGCTCGATCGCGGCGACGAACGCCTTGAATGACGTCTTCGCGATGGGCGGCACGCCGATGCTCGCGCTCTCGGTCGCCGCCTTCCCCGAAGAGCTGCCGGTCGAGATGCTGGGCCAGATCTTCGCGGCCGCCGACGAGCAGGTCCGCGCTTCCGGCGGCATCCTCGCCGGCGGGCACACGATTCGCGACGACGAGCCGAAGTACGGCCTCGCCGTCGTCGGCACCGTGCATCCCGACGGAATCTGGACGAAGGCGTCCGCACAGCCCGGCGACGCCGTCTATGTGACGAAGCCGCTCGGCACGGGCCTGATCATGACCGGGCACAAACGGGGCGCGATCGGGACGCAGCAGCTCGAGCGCGCCGTCCACTGGATGAAGACGCTGAACAAGGACGCGGCAGAGGCCCTGCGCTCCCACAAGGTGAACGCGGTCACGGACGTCACCGGCTTCGGGCTCTTCGGGCACGTCCACGAGATGGCCGATCGGAGCGGCGTGCGGATCAGGCTCGAATCGGAGCGCTTCCCCGCCATCGACGGTGCGCTCGACCTCGCCCGCAAGGGAATCCGCACGAGCGGCGATCCACGCAATCGCGACTTCGCGGGCCGCCATCTCACGCTGACCGAGGTTCCCGAGACGCTTGTCGTGCTGGGATACGACCCGCAGACGGCCGGTGGGCTCCTGGTCACCCTCCCGTCCGAGCAGGGGGCTGTGCTCGAGGCGCAGTTCAGCTCGCGCCGGCTCTTCCTGCGCCGCGTGGGGACGGTCGAAGAGGGCGCGGGCGTCGTCGTCGTCTAGGTTTCTGCTCCGCGATGCGGCGGGGAATGATTCACGGGCGCTTTCAGCCCTTCCACAACGGCCACCTCGAGTACATGCGCGGGGCCGCCGAGCGTTCGGACGAGCTGTGGGTCGGGATCACGAACCCGGACCCGGCGCGGATCCTCCCCGAGGCCAGCGACCCGGCGCGGCACCTCCCGGAGTCGAACCCGTACACGTACGACGAGCGGCTTCTGATGGTGAAGGCCGCAGCCGGGGACCTCGGGCTCGATCCGGAGCGCGTGCACGTGATCCCGTTCCCGGTCAACGAGCCGGATCTCTGGGCCGCCTACGTCCCGGAGGGGATCACCCAGTACCTCCGGCTCTTCTCCGCGTGGGGCGGCGAGAAGAAGGAGCGGCTGCTCGCGGCCGGGTACGAGGTCGTGATCCTCGACGAGGGGGTCGAGAAGGAGCTGTCCGGAGCCGACGTGCGGGCTGCGATGCGTGCGGGCTCCGAGTGGGAGTCGCTCGTCCCGCCGGGCGTGGCGCGCGTCCTGCGCGACCTCGACCGGGTGGCCGTCTAGCTACTAGTAGGCGAGATCCCGCTGCGGAGCGGGTAGCGAGCGCTCGTCGAGCCAGCGGCGAAGCGGGCTGTCCGCCTTGGAGAGCCAGATCGCGGTGACGATGAACAGGATTCCGCCGGCCATAAGGATGAAGGGGAACAGCGCCCCGTGCGCGGTCATGCTGATCGCGATCCATCCGATCACGCCGCCCGCAGCGAGGTAGACGATCCGCGCGAGCCAGATGCCGACGATCAGGTCGACCGCAGCGACGAGAAAGAGCGGCCAGATCCGGTCTCCGGTGCAGAGCGGCAGGCCCCAGGCGATCAGCCAGATCGACGTCACGTGCGGCCAGAACGCGAACCGCCGCCAGCCCTTGTAGTCGAGCAGCACGCCGACGAGCCCGATCACGATCCCGCCCGCGAGCACGATGCGCTTGAGCAGCGTGTCGTCGTCGAAGCCGTCGCCGAAGATGCGGACGGTCGCGTCCATGACCAGGAAGCCCGTGAAGAGCGTGATCGGCAGCGTCAGGAACGGGCGCCGATACCGGTACAGCAGGCCCGCGGCGACCCCGATCGAGCCGAGCTCCATGAACACCCAGCCGCCCGAGATCCAGGGGTAGAAGTCGCGGTAGTTCTCATGCTCGAAGTCGACACCGAGCAGCTTCTCGATCGAGAAGATCGTCAGCGGCGTGTAGAAGGCGACGATCGCCGCGAAGCCGGACTCGAGCAATCCGTGGCCGGCTCGTTTCGCCCACTCGGCGGCCCAGAGGAACCCTGCCTGCCAGAGCAGCGTCAGGACGAGGACGATCCCGATGCCCACCGCCTGGTAGCCCTTGGTCGACCACCAGGCGTGCGCGCCGATCACGAGCAGGACGCCCAGTCCGACGAAGACCTGGACGGTGCGCGAGAGACGAGTCTGCTCCGTGAGCGGTGTGCCGTCTCGTGAGAGCTCGGAGCCGCGCTCGGGGGCTTCGTAGAGCCGCTCGAAGAGCGAGAGCGCGGCGCCGCGCTCGATGCCGACCTGCTCGGCCTCGGCGGCGAATCGCTCGCGGTTCACGGTGTGCTCCATCGCATAAGTGCTATAATAGCAGGGTTGCTATAGAAGTCAAGCATCAATTCGTATTTTCGGCAGGAACCTGGCTCCGCGTGAGAGGCGTGGCGCGCCTGTAGCCTCACGCCTCCGTGTACCCAATCTTCGTCGTCCTGCTCGACGGGCTCGCGGATCGCGCGCACGACTCGCTCGGCGGGCGAACCGCGAACGAGATCGCGGAGACGCCGAACCTCGATCGGCTCGCGGCGCGGGGCTCGTGCGGTCTCATGTCCAGCCTCGGCCCGGGCCGTGCTCCCGCGAGCGAGCTGGCGCACTGGGCGATGTTGGGCTACACGCCGGAGGAGTTCCCGGGCCGCGCGGTGCTCGAGGCGACGGGCGCGTACCAGGCGATCGATCGCGAGCACGTCTTCGCGTTCGCGGCGCTCCGCCCAGCCGACCGGCGCAGCGACGGTTTCTGGCTCGCGGGACGCCCCCGGAAGAGCGGCGAGGACGAAGCCGACGCGGCCGAGCTCCTGTCCGCGTGCGACGGGCTCGAGGTCGACGGCCTCCGCTTCGAGCTCTCGCACCTCCAGCGCGGCGAGGCGATCCTGCGCGTGTTCCCGGGCGCGGACGACCGCGTCACCGACTCGGACTCCTTCTTCAAGGACTGGTACCCGATGCTCAGGCCGCAGGCGCAGGTGCCCGAGGCCGAGGCGACGGCCGGTGCGGCAGAGGCGTGGACGAGGCAGACGATCGACCTGCTCGAGGAGCATCCGGTCAACGCGCGCCGCGCGTCCGCGGGCTTCCCGCGGTTGAACGTGATCACCCTCAAGTGGTGGGGCCGACCGCGGTCGTATCCGACTTTCCGCGAGCGCCACGGCTTGCACGGCAGCTTCCTGGGCGACTCGAAGTTCCTGCTCGGCCTCGCCCGCACGATCGGGCTCGAACCGCGTCATGTGCCGGAGACCGGAGATCCGCCTGCAGACCTCCGCGCCCGCGTCGAGCTGGCCCGCGAGCGGCTCGACGAGGGCGACACGTTCGTCTTCTCGCACCTCAAGGCGACCGACCTCGCCGGCCACACGAAGGACCCGGCGGTCAAGAAGAGCACGATCGAGGCGCTCGACGCGGAGCTGGGCAACCTGCCGACCGAGCGCGCTGTCGTCTGCGTCACCGGCGACCACGCGACGCCCACGTATCCGGAGGTGATCCACTCAGGAGACCCGGTGCCGTTCATCGTCGACGGCCCAGGCGTGCGCGCCGACGAGGTCGAGGCGTTCGGTGAGCTCGACTGCGCCGGCGGGATTCTCGGCCACCTACGCGGGCCGGACATGATGCCGGTGCTCCTGAACGCTGCCGACCGCCCGCTCTTCCTCGGCTCGCGCCCGACGCCGTTCGCCGGCGCCGACGGATATCCAGACCTGCTGGAGCCGCTGCTCTAGATGGAGATCGCAGCGCGCATCCGCAGCTTCGAGATCTCGCCGGCGCGCTTCGTGCAGGTCGCGTGGACGAACGCATTTCTCCTCTGGCTGATCGTCGGCACGGGCGCGGCGGTCCGGCTCACCGACTCCGGCCTCGGCTGCAGCCACTGGCCCGGCTGCGAGCGCGGGGCGCCCCTGCCGGAGAAGAACGTGCACGCATTCGTCGAGTTCGGGAACCGGCTCGTGGGCGGTGTCGTGATCACCGTCGCGCTGCTGACCTGGCTCGCGGCGCGCAAGACGCCGGGGTTGCCGGCCTGGACGCGCAGGCTCGCGCTCGCGGTCCTGCTCGGCGCGCTCGCCCAGGCGCCGCTCGGTTACCTCGCGGTGGCCAGCGACCTGCGCTGGCCCGTGGTCATGTCGCACCTCCTGCTCTCGATCGCGCTCCTCGCCGGTGCGGTCGTGATCGGCGTCGAGGCGCTCGGGCTGCGCGACGGCCACTCGCCCCCGATCGTCCCGCTCGAGCTGAGGCGGTTGGCGCTCCTCTTCACGGCGTCCGGCTTCGCGCTCGTCATCAGTGGCACGTTCGCGACCGCGGCCGGCCCGCATTCGGGAGGAGGCGAGCACATCGACCGCTTCGGCTCGCTCCAGCCGACCGTCTACGTGCACGGAGTCTTCGTCGGCTTCTTCCTGGTCTCGTTCCTGCTCTCGACCGGCTACCTGGCGGCCTACCGAGACCGTTCGCCGAGGCTCTTCCGGCTAGCGCTCGTGACGCTCGGGCTCCTGATCGTCCAGATGGGCGTCGGCGAGCTGCAGTGGCGGACGAAGCTCCCGTGGGAGATCGTGCTCCTGCACGTGACGCTCGCCGCAGCGGTCTGGGCCTGCACCGTTGCGCTGGCGATGCTGTTCTACCGGCCACCTCGTTCTCTCCTGCCCGGGATTACCTAGACTCAGGGCAGTGTCCGAGGAGCTCCTCGTCGCGAGCCGCCCAGAGCTCGAGCACCCGATCCTGATCGCTGCGTTCCGCGGCTGGAACGACGGCGGCCAGGGCGCGTCGCTCGCCACCGGGTACCTCGCGAAGCTCTGGGACGCGAGACGGTTCGCGGAGATCGAGCCGAACCTGCGCTGGCGCACGTTCACGGACCTGATCGTCGGGTTCCTCAAGGAGCTTCAGATCGAGCTGATCATCAGTCTCGGCTCGCTGCTCGCGGACGTGCCCCACACACGGCCGTGCCCCGTGACTGGCAGCGCGAGCGATCCGGAGCTCGTCGAACGGCTCGGGCTCTCGGCTTCGCGCTACGAGGGGCCGA
Organism: Actinomycetota bacterium; assembly: GCA_005883245.1. Lineage (GTDB taxonomy): Bacteria > Actinomycetota > Thermoleophilia > Gaiellales > Gaiellaceae > VAXT01. The sequence continues at coordinate 6,662 of VAXT01000035.1, forward strand.
CGGGGATCGTCGGCGTGCTCCACGATGCGTGCCGGGAGGCGGACTTGCCCTCGGCGAGCCTCTGGGCCGCGGTTCCGCACTACGTCTCGCTGACGCCGAGCCCGAAGGCCGCGCTCGCGCTGTGTGAGCGGCTGGCCGATGTGATCGGGGCGCCGATCGACACGACCGAGCTGGGCGAGGCCGCCGAGAACTACTCGGAGCAGGTATCGGAAGCGGTCGCGGCCGATCCGGACACCGCCGCGTACATCGAGGAGCTCGAGCAGCGCGCGGACACCCTCGCCGAGGAGGCGGACCTACCCTCCGGAGACGCCCTCGCGGCCGAGCTCACCCAGTTCCTGCGCGACCGCGAGCGCGACAACGGCGACGACGACGTCGCCCGCGGCCAGTAGGCCGAGTCCTCCCAGTTAGCCGAAGGTGAACGCGTAGGCCTCGATGCCCGGGCTGAAGTGGAGCTCGAGCAGCCTGCTCTGCGGCGTCGGCAGCCGCGCGAGCGTGTAGAGCCTGCTCCCGCGGACCGGCACCACTCCGACCGGCTTCCCGTCCACGATCACCGCAACCGAGCCGCGGCCGCCGAGCACGAGGTGCACGCTCCGGGCCCTGAACCTGAGCCGAAGCTGGGCGTCCGGGCCCGCCAGGATTCGTTGGCCCCCGACCCGCCAGCGTCCCGAGTAGGCGAGCTCGTCCTGCTGAAGGTCGGCCGGAGGGAAGCGGTAGGTCGCGAAGCGGTCGGGTGTGACCGTCTTCTGCGCAAAGCGCTGCAGGCGCTGGTAGCCCAGGTACGACTCGGGCGTGGTCAGCTCGGTCGGCGTCGGGTCGGAGAGCTCGTTGGCAACGGGCAGCATCCCCGCGTTCTCGCCGAGCAGGGTGCGGATCCGCGCCTCGGTCGTGTCGTAGGAGCCTTCGCCGAAGTGGTAGTAGCGGAGGTGCCCGCTCCGGTCGATCAGGTACTTGGCGGGCCAGTACTGGTTCTGGAACGCGTTCCACGTCGAATAGTCGTTGTCGAGCGCGACCGGATACCTGACGCCGAGCCGGTGCACGGCGCCGCGGACGTTGCCCGGCACGTGCTCGAACGCAAACTCGGGCGTGTGCACGCCGATCACGACGAGGCCCTTGTGGTGGTAGGCGTGGTACCAAGCCTTCACGTGCGGCAGCGTGCGCAGGCAGTTGATGCAGGAATACGTCCAGAAGTCGATCAGGACGACCTTGCCGCGCAACTTCTTCAGCGTCAGCGGCTTGCTGTTGACCCAGTTCGTGAGCCCGGTCAGCTCGGGCGCGCGTCCGTAGTCGTGGAGCGACGTCGTCGCGGCGACCTGCCGCGTGCCTCCTCGCAGCTTCTGCAGCTGGTGCTGCGCGCTCGAGCTCTCTTCGACCTTGTTCTGCAGCGCCTCCGTGTAGCCGGGAAGCGCGGTCTGGAAATGGCGGTCGACGTTGAACGCGATCGCGAGCGCGGTCAGCGCGACGACGACGCCGAGTACCTGGCGGATGCGGTGCGCGTGCGGCCTGAGCGCGTTCATCCCCGCCCGGCCGCCGATCGCGACGAGCAGCATCGGTATCGCGGCGCCGATCGCGTAAGCCAGCGTGAGCACGACCGCGCGGAAGCCCACGTCCTGCGTCGCTCCGACGACCGTGATCGCCGCCAGCACCGGCCCCGCGCACGGCACGAAGACGAGCCCGAGACTCGCGCCGAGGAGCAGCCCGCCTCCCAGGTCACCGCTGGGCCGGCGCGTCATCCGCAGGAGCGGCCGCTGGACGACCTCCTCCACCTTCGGGAAGAGCAGCGTCGCGGCGACGAGGAAGAGGAGCCCGATCGCGAGCGTTCGCAGGAAGTCTTCCGGCAGGCCGAGGGTGCGCAGGAGCCAGACCCCGAACAACGTGAAGGCCGTGAAGCTGAGGACGAGCCCGGCGATGATCGCGAACGGCTTTCTCCGTCCACCCGTCGCGCCGCCTGCGAAGACGATCGGAAGGACCGGGAGCACGC
>VAXT01000036.1 GCA_005883245.1 Actinomycetota bacterium
ATCGTCGGATCGCCGTTGCTGGTGGGGATCATGTTCTCGGCCACCGGGCTCGGAATCGTGATCGCGGTGCTGAAGGACGCGGGAGCCGTCGATTCGGCCTTCGGCCAGCTCGTGATCGCGGGCTCGTCGATCGCCGAGGTGGGCACGATCGTCCTCCTGACCCTCTTCTTCTCGGGCGAGTCGACCAGTCTGGCCGTGAGGCTCGTCCTGTTCGGCCTCTTCGGGGTGTTCTGCGTCGTCGTCGTGCTCGCCGTGCTCGGGTTCGAGCGCTCGATGGGCGGATTCTCGGTGCGTTTCTCGCGGGCGCGATCATCAAGATCGTCGACCGCGACCAGGCGATGACCCATCCGCAGTTTCGACAGAAGCTCGAGGTCGTCGGCTTCGGAGTCTTCATTCCGTTCTTCTTCGTGACGAGCGGAATCCGCTATGACGCCGGTGCGCTGTTCTCGAGTGGCTCGACGCTGGCGCGCGTCCCGCTCTTCCTCGCGATCCTGCTCGCGGCCCGCGGCCTGCCGGTTCTGCTCTACCGTTCGCTCGTCGACAGCCGACAACTGGCGCCGAGCGCGCTGCTGCAGGCGACGTCCGTGGGCTTCTTCGTCGTCGCGACCCAGATCGGGCAGGAGATGGGCTTGATCGGCGCGGCCAATGCCGCTGCGCTGATCGCAGCCGGGATGCTCTCCGTGATCCTCTTCCCCGCGTTCGCGTTGACGATTCTGCGCCGCGTCGGCTCCGACCCCGGGCCGGAGCACGCCCGGGCAGTCGTCACGCCCGGTTAGGCCCGGACGAGGCCGAGCTCGGAAGCGAGCCAGTGCGCCTGCGCTGCGCGCTCCTCGGCATAGCCGTCGACACCCGCCTGCACCTCCGCCGCGCGAGCGGCGATGTAACCGGCGAGGGCAGGCTCACCGCGGGCGGCGACCCCCGCCACGTCGGCGGCGAGCTCGGAAAGTCGCGCGGCCGTGTCGCCCGTCGCGGCCTCGACCCGCTCGCGCGCCCGCGCGGCACAGCCTTCGCCGTACGAGATCGCCGTCTCGTGAGTCCAGTCTTCGATCCGGCTCAGGAGCCGGCCCCGTTCGGCGACGAGCTTGCGGCCCTCTCCTCGCAACTCCCCGTCGAGCTCGACTTCCCAGAGCTCCTCCGTCAGCCAGTACGGCAGGTCTTCGATCCGGCAGGCGTGAACGCCGCGGACGCACAGCGCGGGATCTCGGCCTTCTACCCACCCGCCGACCGGCCACGTGTGGCCGCTGAAGGGACCGACGCGCCCCGGACGGAGGCACTTGTACCCGCGCATGGGTCCGCTCAGCCCTGCTTCCAGTCGCGGAAGAGGCCCAACAGGCCGGCCTGCGTCTCGGCAGGGATCGCTTCCTCGGTCAGCGAGCCCGTCAGCGAGATCGTCGTCCGCATCTGCTCCAGATAGACGGCGCACCCGTCGCAGAGGACGATGTGCTGCTCGAAGCGATCCCGATCCGTAGAGGAGAGGCCGCCCTCGAGATACTCCGTGACGAGCTCGACGAGCTCCTGGCAGGTGAGGTCTTCTGAAATCAGCATCTGTCAGTCCTGACCGAGGTACGCCTCCAGAGCCTGTCGCACCTTCGAGCGCGCCCGGTGGAGGAGTACCCGCTGATTAGTCTCGGAAATCTCCATTGCGCTACACACCTCTTCGGAGCTCCATCCATCGACGTCGCGAAGCGTGATCACCTGTCGCTGAGTCGGGGGCAAGCGATCGATCGCCGCCTGGATGCGCTCCATGGTCTCGTCGCCGATCAAGCGCGCCTCGGGCAACGTGTCCCAGCGGTCCGGGTAGGACTTCCAGTGGCCGGCCCAGCGCTCCCCTGCGGGAGCGAACCGATCTGGATCGACAACCGGCTCGCCGCTCGGGTCGCCGACCGCCGAGAAGGGAACGGACCGAGCATCGCGTTGGGCGCGCGTCCGCGCGATGTTCGTCAGGATCCTGAAGATCCACGTCCTCAGAGACGACCGGCCCTCGAATCGGTCGAGGCCGTTGAGGACGGCGAGCCACGTCTCCTGCGCAACCTCCTCGGCCGTCGCGCGGTTCGAGACATAGATGCGCGCAACGCGAACTATGGACGCGTGGTACTCGCGCACCAGCGCCTCGAAGGCGGCCTCCTGGCCGGCCCGAAGGGCGTCCAGAAGCTCTGTCTCGGCAGCTTCGACCTGCGCCACCACGCGACTGTAACGAAGCCACAGCCATGCGAGACAGTCGTGGTATGAAAGCAATCGCAGTCACCCCAGGCACGCGCAACTCGATCCACCTCCAGGACATCCCGAAGCCCAGCGTGGACGACGTCCCGGCCGGGAAGGGCGTCCTGGTGCAGGTCCTTCGGGTCGGCGTCGACGGCACCGACAAGGAGATCAACGACGCCGAGTACGGCGCCGCTCCACCGGGCGACGACTTCCTGGTCATCGGGCACGAGAACTTCGGCCGAGTGGTCGAGGTCGGCCCGAACGTTCCGGACACGATTCGTCCCGGCGGCTACGTCGTGGCCAGCGTCCGACGACCCGGCTCGAGCATCTACGGGAAGATCGGGCTCCAGGACTTCACGACCGACGACGTCTACTACGAGCGCGGGATCAACCTCCTGCACGGCTATCTGACGGAGTACTACGTCGAGGACTCCGACTACGTCTTCCCGCTCCCAGAGACGCTGCGCGAGGTCGGTGTCCTGCTGGAGCCGACCACGGTCGCGGAGAAGGGCATCAATCACGCATACGAGATCCAGCGGCGGCTCAAGGTGTGGGAGCCCCGGAAGGCCCTCGTCCTCGGCTCGGGCACGATCGGGCTCTTGATGGCGATGGCCGCCAGGTTGCGCGGCCTCGAGCTGACGGTCGCGTCGCTCCCGCAGCCGCCGTACCGAAACAGCGAGCTCGTCGAGCAGCTCGGCGGCGTCTACGCCTCGACGCAGGACCGGAGCCTCGCGGAGATCAGCGCCGCGCGCGGCCCCTTCGACCTGATCATGGACGCGACGGGCTTCTCGCCGATCATCTGGGAGGCAGCCGAGGTACTCGGCAAGAACGGCGTGCTCGTACTCTCGAGCATCACGGGCGGGAACCGCACGGTGGAGATCGACTCCGACGCGATCAACCTCAGCTTCGTGCTCGGGAACAAGGTCATGGTCGGGACCGTCAACGCCTCTCCGGCGGACTTTCGCAGCGGCGTCGACGACCTGATCAAGGCGCAGGCGATCTTTCCGGGCTGGCTCGACCAGCTGCTGACGACGCCCATTGCCGGCCTCGACGCCTACGACGACATGATCCGTGCGCTGACGGAAGACCGTGAGGCGATCAAGGTCTTCGTCGAGGTCGCGGACAACGGAGCGAAGGCCGTGTCATGAGAGAAGTTCCGATCTACCCGCCGATCGCCGACTACGCCCTTCTGTCGGACTGCCACTCGTGCGCGCTCGTCTCGAAGGACGGCTCGATCGACTGGTGCACCTTCCATCGCTTCGAGGCGCGTCCGGTGTTCGCCCGGATCCTCGACTGGGCGAAGGCGGGGTTCTTCCGCATCGCGCCCCTCGACGACGACTACGAGCCGACGCGGCGCTATCTGCCCGGAACGAACATCCTCGAGACCACCTTCCAAACGCCTACGGGGACGCTCGTCCTCACCGATTTCTTCGCCTACCGTGTCCCCCAGCCCGGCGAGGACGCGCACGCTGCCCATCCCGATCACCAGCTGATTCGGATCGCCCGCTGCACCGACGGCGAGATCGCGGTGAAGGTGAAGCTCGTTCCGCGCTTCGACTACGGCCTGACGACGCCCAGGCTCGACCAGGTCGCCGACGATCTCGTAGTCGCCTGCGGAGGAGCCGACGCGCTCGTCCTCCAGAGCGAGCTCCCATTCGGCGACGCTGAGCGATCGGCGACCCAGGGCAACCGCACCCTGCAGGCGGGCGAGGAGGCGTTCGTCGTCCTCACCTACCAGCTTCCGCATGAGCTCGAGCCGCGCCGGCTGACGCGCGAGGAGGTTCACGCGAAGTTCGAGAGCACGGCATCGACGTGGGCGGCTTGGGCCGATCGCTGCGCGTACGAAGGCCCCTACCGCGAGCAGGTCGTGCGGAGCGCGCTCGTGCTCAAGGCGCTGACGAACGCCCCCACCGGCTCGATCGTCGCCGCGGCCACGACCTCGTTGCCGGAGGAGATCGGCGGCGAGCGCAATTGGGACTACCGCTTCAGCTGGCTGCGCGACTCGGCACTGACGCTGAACGCGCTCTTCGCGCTCGGCTATGACGAAGAGGCCCGCGACTACGTGGAGTGGCTGAAGCGCACGACGGCGGGACGCGCGAGCGAGCTCCAGATCATGTACGGCGTCGGCGGAGAGCGCCTTCTGCCCGAGGTCGAGCTCGACTGGCTCGAGGGCTACCGCGGCTCGCGGCCGGTGCGCATCGGAAACGGCGCCTACTCGCAGTTCCAGCTCGACGTCTTCGGCGAGCTCCTCGACACGGTCTGGGTGTACCGCCGGCACGGCGGCGAGATCGACGACGCGTTCTGGGACTTCCTCGGCCGCGTGGCGGGCGCCGTCATCGACCGCTGGCGCGATCCGGACCAGGGAATCTGGGAGATCCGCGGCGAGCCGCGCCACTTCACGTATTCGAAGGTGATGGCCTGGGTCGCCCTCGATCGGGTGGTCCGCCTGGCCGAGCTCGACGACCGCGAGGGGAACCTCGACGAGTGGCGTCGGAATCGCGACGAGCTTCGCGAGCTGATCGAGCGCGAGGGGGTCGACCCGGAGACGAACGCCTTCCTGCAGTCGTTTGGCGACGGCGGAAAGCTCGATGCCTCGAACCTCATGATCCCGATCGTCGGCTTCGTCACGCACGACGACCCACACGCCCGGGCGACGTCCGAACGCACCATCTCCGACCTTTCGGTCGACGGCTTCGTCTACCGCTATGTCACCGACGGCGTCGACGGCCTCGCGGGCGAGGAGGCCACGTTCGCCATCTGCTCGTTCTGGCTCGTCGAGTGCCTCGCTCGGGCAGGCGAGAAGGAGCGGGCCCGCGAGCTCTTCGAGCGGCTGCTCGGGTTCTGCAACGACGTCGGCCTGCTCGCCGAGGAGATCGATCCTCACAACGGTGAGCTGATCGGGAACTTCCCCCAAGCGTTCTCACATGTCGGCTTGATCCAGGCCGCGATCGCCCTCGACTTCCCGGAGGCGTCGATGAGCGCGATGGCGCCCGACGCCGCAACTTCCTCCGTCGACTGAGTCGTCGTTACTCGCGGATCAGCACGGCTCGGGCGGGTGCGCCGTCCGAGTCGACGATGCGCAGCGGCAGGCAGGCCAGGCTGTACGGGCCGGGCTCGATCCCGCGCAGGTCGAGCCCTTCGATCGCGGCGATCCCGGCTCCGAGCAGCGTCTCGTGCGTTTTGGGCTCGCCGACCGACAGATAATCGATCCCGACCAGCCGAACCCGGTTCTCGACCAGGCGACGGGCAGCGGGCAATCCGATCCGTACGAAGCTCTCGTCGAAGCCGGCCAGGTCCCAGAGCTCTGAGTTCCGCGTCTTGAAAAGCACCCGCTCGACGCCATCCGGAACCGCGTCCGCGGCGATCTCGCCGTCGGCATCTGTGGCGTCCACGACCTCGCACGGACCGAGGAAGACCTCGAGTGGAAGCGCGTCGACGCCGAGCCCCTGGTCGATGAAATGAAGCGGCGCATCGACGTGCGTGCCGGTGTGGACGCCGAAATCGAGCCGGGTGAGGTTCGCGACGCCACCCTCCTCGATCGACACGACCCGCTCCATCTTGATCTGGGGGTCGCCGGGGTACGTGATCATCCCCTCTCGGATCGGAACGCTGACGTCGAAGACCTCCACGTCCCTCTGTCTCCTCAACCGCTGTCGCCGTTACATGTAACGCCGCGGCCGGTGCCGAGACAGCAAGGGAAACGAAAGGGAGGCCTGGCATGAGAGAGCACTTCGACCTGATCGTGATCGGAGGCGGGTCGGCAGCCCGCGACGCGGCGGGCAAGGCAGCGCGGGAACACGACGCCAAAGTCGCTCTCGTCGAGAAGGAACGGTGGGGCGGAAGCTGCCCCAACGTCGCCTGCACGCCGACGAAGGCGTACCTGGTCGTAGCCGAGCTCGTGCACGACATCAACGAGCTCGCTGCGAAGCTGGGCATCGACGCCGGCTCGGCCACGGTCGACCTCGCGCGCGTCAAGGCGCGGAAAGACACGCTGAAGAAGCCGCAGGAGCAGTGGGTCTCCGACCTCGAGGGCCAGGGCTTCACGACCTTCACACAATCAGCGACGCTCGTCGACGCGCACACGGTTCAGGCTGGTGACGACGTGCTCGAAAGCGAGCGGATCCTGATCGCAAGCGGCTCGCGGACCGCCGTCCCGCCGATCGAGGGCCTGGACGAGGTCGGTTGGATCGACCATATCTCCGCCCTCGAGCTCACCGATCTGCCCGACTCGCTCCTCGTCGTCGGCGGTGGCGCCGTCGGCCTCGAGTTCGGGCAGGCGTTCTCCCGCTTCGGAACCAAGGTGACGATCGTCGACGCTCTCGAGCGGATCGCGCCGCTGGCCGATGCCGAGGCGTCGGCCGCATTGAAGGCCGCGCTCGAGGACGAGGGTCTCGAGATCGTTCTTTCGGCGTTCGTCAGCAGCGCGCGCAGCGACGGGGACGAGATTGTTGCGACGATCACGCCGCGGGACGGCTCGGCGGAGCGAGAGGTTCGAGTGACGAAGATCATGCTCGCGAGCGGGCGCGTGCCGAACGTCGATGGGCTCAACCTGGACGGGGTCGGTGTCGAGACGACCAAGGCGGGCATCTCGGTCGACGAGCGCCTGCGAACCTCGATCCCGGGCATCTGGGCGGCCGGCGACGTGAACGCGGTCGCGCAGTTCACGCCGATCGCGCAGTATCAGGCGCGCGTCGCCGTCGACGACATGTTTGACGCCGAGCCCGCCGTCGCTGACTACTCGATCTTGCCGACCTCGATCTTCACCGATCCCGAGCTGGCCGGTGTCGGCCTCACCCCCGAGCAGGCGGAGGAGCAGGACTACGAGGTCGAGGTCGTGCGCAACCTCTTCGTGCGGCGCTTCTCGTACATCGACGCCCAGCACGGGCTCTTCAAGATCGTCTTCGATCGCTCAAGCCGCAGAGTCCTCGGACATTGCCGGAATGCACCATGTGTTCCCGACCTTCGGCGAGGGGGTCAAGGGAGCCGCCGAACAAGCCCTTGCCGTGCCGGAGGCCTCGATGGTCATGAGCACGGCTCGGTAGGGCGATGGCCAGACGCGGACTGAGGGGCATGACGGTCCGCTCGATCCTTCTGTGCCTGGCGTCTGCTGCCGTGCTTTGCGGAGGCGTCGCGGAATCAGTGGCGGCGAGCGGCTCGCGGGCGAGCGTGACCGTCAGGGGATCGTCGTTCGGGCGGATCCTGTTCGACGGCCGCGGGTTCGTTCTGTATGGCTTTACGCGTGACGCGCGCGGCAAGAGCGGGTGCACGGGCGCCTGCGCACGAGCGTGGCCGCCGTACATCGTCAAGTCGCGGCCGCGCGCCGGCAAAGGCATCGTCAGCTCGCGCGTCGGCACGATCAGGCGCGCCGACGGGCGGCTCCAGGCGACGTACTACGGCCACCCTCTCTACTACTACGTCGGCGACAAGAGGCCCGGCCAGATCCTCTGCCAGAACGTGAACGAATTCGGCGGCTTCTGGCGAGTCGTCCGTCCAGCCGGCTCGCTCGTGAGCTAGTAGACGCTCGTTCGCTCGTCTCCGAGGCGGACAGCACTCGGACAGCACTCTTTGCGAGTTCGAGCCACGGCCTCGCCGCACTCACATTATCGGCCGCCTTACGCGGCCGAAATGGGCGGAACTTGGCGGTGCGCAAACCAAGGCACGATTCGAGCAGAGCCGCTCGACCTCGCGTAGCCGGTCAGGTCACGACGACTCGAGGCGGTTCGCCTCCCGGTTCAGCACGTCGAGGAGTTCGTCGACTTGCTCGAGATGGCTCCGGTAATGAAGGACCGCAGTACGGAGCGTGTATGAGCCGTCGAGCTGGGTGGAGGAGATGGCCACACGGCCGTCGCCTAGCACCGAGTCCAACAGGCGTCGGTTGAAGTCGTCTGCATCTCCTCGCTTCGGCAGATAGCGATAGGTGACCACCGAGAGGTCCGGCTCCGGCCCCACGTTCCACTGCGGCAGCTCGGATAACCGTCGGTGGAAGTACTGGGCAAGAAGCAGCTTTTCCTCGAGAGCCGCGCGGAAGGGGGCGAGACCGAAAAGCTTGAGCGGTAGCCAAAGCCGCGGTCCGCGAAACGGCCTAGTCAACTCCAACGACAGATCGGACGCGGAGTAGACGCTGCCCGCCTCATGCGCATCGGCGAGGTATGCCGCGCTGTATCGGTGCGCCTCTGCGAGCAGGCGCTCGTCGCGCACGAGCAGGGCGCCTGAGCCCCACGGCAGGAAGAGCCCTTTGTGCTGGTCCATGACCAGGGTCTGCGATCGTTCGATTCCGGAGAGCCTCTGCCGGCCGTGATCGGTCAATAGAAAGAAGCCGCCGTAGGCCGCGTCGACGTGGAGCCAGAGACCGTGTTCCTCAGTGATGCCGGCGATCGCGTCCAAGGGATCGACGGCGCCCACGTCTGTCGTCCCGGCGGTCGCGACAACGAGCCACGGCCGCAATCCACGAGCAGCATCCGCGCGCACCTGCGCTTCGAGGACGTCCGGTCGAAGCCGCCTGCGATCGTCCAGTTCGACCTGCCGGATCACGCACTCGGCAAGGCCACAGATGCGAAGCCCCTTCTCGATGCAGTGATGTGTCTGGCTCGTCAGATAGACCACTGCGTTGCTCGCGTCGGCGGGCCGGAGATCAGTTGCCTCGCGCGCAGTGACGATGCCTTCGATGTGGGCGATGCTCGCGCCGGAGGTCAGGTCGCCGCCGGCCGATTCCGGGTATCCGACGAGGTCCGCCATCCACCGGAGAAGCGCGCGCTCCATTGCTGCTGCTGCGGGTGCCGCGAAATGAACGCCGGCATATGCGTTTCCGACGTCCGCGAGGAGATCGCCGAGCGCTGCAGGGAAGATCCCTCCCCCGGGAATGAACGCGAATTGGCCGCCCGAGGTCTGGTCGATGCCGACGCGGTGGACCCTGTCGAGGGTCGCCAGCGCGTCGGCGATACCGATG
>VAXT01000241.1 GCA_005883245.1 Actinomycetota bacterium
CTGGGACGCGATCCGGGTCGCGCACGACACGCCGCGCGGCTTCCGGGCCGGGCCGGAGGGTGTGGAGATGATCGCGATCGGCTGTCCCGGCGGGCCGGGCGACGCGGTCAATATCGAGAACTTCTGGGACGAGTAGGAAGCCAGCGGCGGACGCGGCGGCGGTAGTCGTCGTACGAGGCGCCGAAACGTCGAACCAGCTGGGGCTCCTCATACAAGGCAAGGAAGCCAGTGAACATGAGCCACGCTGCGAAGGCCCACGCGAACAGGATCTCGCGTCCGAGCAGGAGCGCCTGACCAACGACCAGTAGGAGCACGCCGAGGTACATCGGGCTGCGCACGAAGCGGTAGGAGCCGCGCTCGACGAACCGCTCGGGCGGCGCCCACGGCGCGGGAGTCCCACGACCCTGGAGCGCGAACCGTGTAGTCGTCTCGAGCACGAGCGCCGCTCCTGCCGCGAGCACGAGCCCGCCGAGGATCTTCAGTGCGAGCGGCTGCGGGTCCGCGTCCCACCGCGTCAGGAGCAACGGAACGAGCCCGGCCACGATCGCCGGGCCGCCGAAACAGACGAACCCGACGCTGCCGGTGATCGTTCGGAGCCGTGAGCGAGTCACAACTCAGCGAGCTTACGACGCCGAGATTCCACTGGTCGTCCATCTGGCGCCCATGGACTTACATCCCGATCAGGAGCAAACCTTGGCGGAGATGAGGCCGGCCGAAAGCGATCCACGCGTGATCTCGCAGAAGCCGCAGTCCGGCGGAGTGCTGCGAGGTGGCGGAAAGGTCAACGTCGTCGTCAGCCGTAGGAAGGACCGGTCATGAAGAAGCTTCTCGTTCTCGCACTCGCAATCCCGCTCGCCTCCGTCGCCTCGGCGGCGCCGAAAGCCTCAACGCCCGCCAGGCTCGTCACGAAGAGCCCCGTTGCGGCCCTCGCCGCAGACGGCGGGCGCGCGGCGCTCATGATCCCTGGACGCGAAGCGGACCCGGCGCGGCGCTGGCAGATCCTCGTGTGGGAGCCGGCGTCGCACCGGCTCCTAACGATCCACACGGAACGTGACGCCTATCCGGGCGAAGGCGTCGCGCTTGCCGGAACCAGAGTCGCCTGGGACGACTGCTCCTCCTGCTACGGAAACACGCTCACCACGAGGGTCAGTTCGGCAACCCTCGCCCGCCGGTCGGCGGTCTCGCTCGGGTCCGATGACGGGACGGAGGTCCCCTCGGGGGGCGAGGTTCTCGCGCCAAGCGGTGACGGCAAGCTGCTTGCGTACACCGACCAGCAGCGCTGCGACGAGTCCGACGAGAACTATCCTTGCCCGCCAGGCCGCCACACCGGTGACGTCGTCGACGCAACGATCTGGCGTGCCGCACCGCGCGGACACTGCCCGTCGAGCTTCTCGGACGGCGACTCTCGCCGCCCGGGTCACTGCGCGCGCGTCGCCACGGCGCACGGGAGACTGACGGTGCTCGACGTCGACGCCGGCCGCATCGCGGCCCGTACAGATGACGGCGTCAGGCTGCTCACCGGCGCCGGCCGCCGCCTGCTGGACGTGCCCGTCAGGAACGTGAGCGGCGCCGCGCTCTCCGGGAACCGCCTTGCGGTCAAAGTCCCGGGCTCGCTCGAGATCTACGACGCCGGCTCCGGAAAGCTCCTCGCCACGATCCCGGCCCAGAGCAGGGACCGGCTCGAGCTGCTCCATGCGGCCGGCTACGCCCGCGCGCGGCTCGGGCGCCCTGGCCTCTTCATTGCCGGCGGCCGCCGTGTGACCTTCACACCGATGGCCGACGTTCGTCGAACCCTGGAGGCAGGGAGCCTCAACTGCTTAAGCGCGCCGCAACTGCCGCGCTCCCTGCGAACAGCGACCCAGGTGACGGGCCTCGGCGCTGACGGTTCCTAGGCGGCCGTGGGCGCTAGAGCTAACTTCGAGGCTTGAGCAGGCCGCCGAACGAGATCCAGCGGCCGTTGTGCCAGCGCTCGAGCCGCGCCTGGTCCATCGGGTAGTGATCGGTCGAGGTCGTGCGGACCATCATCCCCGGCAGGACAAACGGGTTGTTGCGCTCGTTCAGGTGCGTGGCCGCGCGCATGATCGACTGCCGCGTCGGATTCTTGCCCGCATGTTTGAGCGCGTCGACGAACGTGAACGCCGCGGACATGCCGTACAGGTTGTAGACGTCCTTGACGTTTCCGCTCCGGTTGTAGCGCTTCATGATCTTGCGGTAGAGCAGGACGCCGGGGTCTTTCTTCCACTTCGGGTCGTTCGGGTCCTTGAGGAAGACGATCGAGATCGAGCCCTCGACCCGCTTGTTCTGGCCGCGGCTCGACGAGAGCAGCATCACGTTCGACGCGCTCGAGACCGCGTTGACGAAGACCTTCGGCTTCCAGCCGAGCCCGTTCACGTACTGGTAGGCCTGGATGACGAACTTCGGCGTCGCGAACAGCATCAGGATGGTCGCCTTCGAGGAGCGGAGCCGGGCGATCTGCGACTGGACGTTGTCGTCGGTCGCGCTGTAGCCGACCTTCGAGACGATGTTGCCCTTCTTGGCGCCGAGCCCGCGCTGGAGCCCGGCGATCAGGTCGGCGCCGTAGCTGTCGTCCTGGTAGAGGATCGCGATCTTCGCCCTCGGCATCGTCCGCCGGATGTACGTGCCGTACATGGCCCCTTCAGACATGTACGTCGGCTGGTAGGCGATCGACCACGGGTACTGCCGGTAGTCGCGCCCGAAGGTGCTCGCGCCGGAGGCGACGAAGAGCTGCGGCACGCCGGCCTGGTTCAGGAAGCCGCGGATCGCGACGTTGTTCGAGGTGCCGAGCGAGTTGAAGATCGCGAAGACGTCCTTGTTCTCGACGAGGTCGCGCGTGGCGCGGACGGTCTCCGACGGGATGTACTGGTCGTCGACGTACTCGTAGTTGATCTTGCGCTTGTTCACGCCGCCGCGCGCGTTCACGTACTTGAAGTAGGCGTTGGCGCCCTCGGCGACCGAGCGGAAGCCCTGCGCGACTCCGGTCAGGGGCGCGGTCCCGCCGATGTGGATCGTCGTCGGAGTGATCCCCGGATCGGAGGTCGTGCCGCCGAAGGCGACGGGGATGCCGAACATGAGCAGCGCAGCGGTCGCAGTGAGGAAGAGTCGAGCCACTGGAGCTAGGACCGAGTGTATAGCCGAGTTGTTAGCGGAGAAGCGGCGCGGCGGAGCAGTCCGGCGATGCCCGCGGGGAGCAGGAGCACGATCATGA
>VAXT01000037.1 GCA_005883245.1 Actinomycetota bacterium
CGGCGCTCGTCGTGCTCCTCGCGGCCATCTCGCTGCACCGGATCGCGCTCGGCCTCGGCCTGATCGTCGCCTTCAGCGCCGGGCTCGCGCTCTCGATCACGGGAATCGGGCTAGCCGCGATCCTCGCCAAGCGCACGTTCCGCCGCTTCGAGCTCCAGGGACGCCTGATCGGCCTGCTCCCCGCGCTCAGCGCCCTCGTCATCGTCATCGCCGGCGCGGCCATGACCGTGCGGGCCATCCCGAAAGTGAGCTGAGATGTTCGGACTCGACGACTACCTCACGTCGTTCTCGGACGGCACGACGCTCGTGCTCGTGATCGCCGTCGCGATCCTGCTCGGCCTCCGCCACGCCACCGATCCCGACCATCTCGCCGCTGTGACGACGCTTCTCGCCTCCACCGAGCGCCGCGCGCGAGACGCAGCCACCCTCGGCGCCGCCTGGGGGGCCGGACACGCGCTGACCCTTTTCACCGTCGGAGTGCCGATCGTCCTCTACCGCGCGTACCTCCCCGAAACGGTGCAGCGCGGCGCCGAGACCGCGATCGGGTTCCTGATCGCCGGCCTCGCCGTCTGGCTGCTCGTGCGCTGGCGCCGCGGAGCCTTCCACACGCATGCCCACTCGCACACAGACCACTCACACGCGCACCTGCACTCGCACTCGACCGACCCGCACGAGCACCCGCGCACCAGGACTCCGCTCGGCGCCTTCGCCGTCGGGCTCCTGCACGGAATCGGCGGGAGCGCCGGGGTCGGCATCCTCCTCGTCAGCACGATCGACGGGACTGCCCTCGCGATCGGCGCGCTCGGGATCCTCGCCGCGTTCACCGCAGTCTCGATGACGCTGCTGACGACCGGCGTGGGCCTCACGCTCGCCGGTCGCTCGATCGGCCGCCTCGCCCCCGCGCTCGGCGCCGCGAGCCTGACGTTCGGTCTGTGCTACGCGCTGGGAGCCCAGAATCTGCTGCCGTACTATTTCTAGCTCGAACCGGATCGGCGCCAAGGGCGAATAAGACGAGGCCCAGATGAGCAGCGACCCACACGATCTCCTCGCCGCGTACGCGCTCGACGCGCTGGATGACGACGAGCGCGAGCGCTTCGAGGGGCATCTCGCGGACTGCGAGGAGTGCACCGAGCAGCTCGCCGTGCTCCGTGAGCCGGTCGCGGCTCTGGCGTACGCGGCCGAAGGGCCTGTCCCTCGTAACGAGCTGCGCAACCGGATCATCGAGGGCGCGCGGGCCGAACCGCGTGCGGCGGTGATCAAGTTGCCACGACGGAACTGGGCGCTCGGCGCGGTCGCCGGCGTCGCAGCCGCGGCGGCTGCTCTCGCGATCGGCCTCGGCCTCTGGGCGAACTCGCTGTCGAGCTCGCTCGACCGAGAGCGGAGCGCGAACGCGTCGTACAGGCAGGCCGCGGAGCTTCTCACCGGGAAGGCGACCGCCAGGCCGCTCGTCGGCGCGAAAGGATCGCTGCTCGTCGCGCAGAACGGGCGCGCGGCGCTCGTCGTCTGCGGGCTCTCCGGAGCACCGAGCGCGAAAACCTACGAGGCGTGGGTGATCAGCGGAAAGCCTCCTGAGCCCGCGGGCCTCTTCCGCGGCGGAGACGGCTGCAGCCCGGTTCTCCTCACCCGGCCCGTCCCCGGCAACGCGACGGTCGCGGTCACGCTCGAGCGGGCCGGCGGAAGGGCGGCGCCGACGCTGCCAATCCTCTTCAGGGCGGAAGCGACCTGACGTGTCCGCCGCCGCTCAGAGCCCGATCGCCATCTCCGTGGTGGGCCTCCGCGCCCCCTGGAACGAGGTGCCGATGAGCCGGGAAGCGCCACAGCGCACGGACGAGGAGCTCGTCGAGGCCGTCGCGCAAGCCGACGAGGACGCGCTCGGACAGCTCTACGACCGGTTCGGCAAGGTCGCCTACGGCCTCGCGTACAAGATCCTCCAGGACGCTGCCCTCGCCGAGGACGCCGTCCAGGAGGCGTTCCTCCAGATCTGGCGCGGCGCAGGCTCGTACCGACGCGAGCGCGCGAAGGCGAGCACGTGGCTGCTCACGTTCGTGCACCGGCGCGCCGTCGACCTCGTTCGCCGCGAGCAGGCACGTCGCACGTCGCCTGCCGTCAGCGAGCCGCAGGGCTCCGGCCCGGGCGCCGACGAAGCGGTCGTCGCGCGCTCACGCCGCGAGATCGTGCAGGACGCCCTGCGCCGCCTGCCCGCCGAGCAGCGCGAGCCGATCGAGCTCGCCTATTACGCGGGCCTGACCCAGTCCGAGCTCGCCGAACGGCTCGACCAGCCGCTGGGGACGATCAAGAGCCGCATGTTCACTGGCCTCCAGCGCCTGCGCGTGCTGCTCGCCGAGGCGGGGTACGGGAGCGCGTAGCATCCGACCTCGCATGGTCGAGGTCGCTCAGCACCTCAAGGGACGGGACTTCGTCCGCATCGGCACCTGGAACTCCGAGGAGCTGAAGGCCGCCCTCGATCTCGCGGACGAGCTCAAGGAGCTCCGCAAGCGGCGCGAGCCGCACGAGCTCCTCCCCGGCCGCACGCTCGGCATGATCTTCCAGAAGCCGTCGACGCGCACCCGTGTCTCGTTCGAGGTCGGCATCCTCGAGCTCGGCGGCTACGGGCTCTACCTGTCGGCCGGCGACCTTCAGCTCGGGCGCGGCGAGACGATCAAGGACACGGCGCACGTGCTGGAGCGCTACCTGGACGCGGTCATGATCCGCACGTTCGCCCAGGACGACGTCGAGCAGCTCGCCGAGCACGCCGAGATCCCGGTGATCAACGGGCTGACGGACTACGCGCATCCGTGCCAGGCGCTCGGCGACCTGATGACGATTCGCGAACGGCTCGGGAGGCTGTCCGGAGCCCGGCTGGCGTACCTCGGAGACGGGAACAACGTGTGCGTGTCGCTGATGGTCGGCGCAGCCCGGTTCGGCATGCGGTTCGTGGCCGCGACGCCCGAGGGCTACGAGCCCGACGCGAACGCGGTCATGGCCGCGCGGCGGGCCGCGGTGCAGATGGGCGGCACCGTCGAGCTCACCCGCGACGCAGGCGAGGCCGCGCGCGAGGCAGACGTGCTCTACACGGACGTCTGGACGAGCATGGGCCAGGAAGAGGAGTCCGAGCAACGGCGCAAGGACCTCGCGGGCTTCCACATCGACGACGAGCTGCTCTCGCACGCAAGCCCGGACGCGATCGTGCTCCACTGCCTGCCGGCCCACTACGGCGAGGAGATCACCGAAGAGGTCCTGTACGGGCCGCAATCGGCCGTCTGGGACCAGGCCGAGAACCGGCTGCACGCACAAAAGGCCCTGCTCGCGCTGATCGTCTCCTAGTTGTTCCCGCTCAAGGACAACGTCCCGACGCGGGGGTTCCCGGTCGTCACGGTTGCGCTGATCGCGACCAACTTCGCGGTCTGGGTCTTCTACCAGCTGCCGCATCTGAACCGATCGGTCGTCGAGTACGCCTACCAACCCTGCGAGGTGGCCTCGTCGTGTCCGCCGGGCACCGCGGTCGGGCACGGCTGGTTCGTGACCGCGTTCACCTCGATGTTCATGCACGGGAGCTGGCTGCACATCATCGGCAACATGCTCTTCCTCTGGATCTTCGGCAACAACGTCGAGGACGCGATGGGCAGGGCCCGTTTCCTCGTCTTCTACCTCCTCGCGGGCTTGATCGCGATCGCCGCCCAGACCGTCGTCACGCTCGCCGTTGGGACGAACGTCGACGCGGCCGTCCCGACCCTCGGGGCGAGCGGCGCCGTCTCCGGCGTGCTCGGCGCCTACCTCGTGCTCCTGCCCACGGCGAGCGTGCTGACGCTGATTTTCTTCTTCATCCTCGAGGTGCCCGCGTTCCTGTTCCTCGGCTTCTGGTTCGGCTTCCAGCTCTGGGAGGGCGGCTTCTCGATCGTCCAGCCGCAGGCCGGAGGCGGCGTCGCCTTCTTCGCGCACATCGGCGGCTTCGCGTTCGGCGTTCTGACGGTGCGCTTGTTCATGATCAGGCCGCCACTGCGACCGAGGTACTGATGACCGACGAGGAATTCGAGGAGCACGTACGCGCGGCGCTGGACTCGCTACCGGACGACATCGCCGGGAGCCTCGAGAACGTCGCGGTCGTGGTCGAGGAGGAGAGCGCGGAGAGCTCGGCGATCCTGGGAAGCTTCATCGGGTATCCGCGCGGGTTGGGGACGCCGTCCGGGGCGCTGCCGGCCAAGGTCGTCGTCTATCGCCGGCCGCTCCTGGCCTCGTTCCCCGAGCCGGCCGAGCTTGAGCGCCAGATCCGGATTACCGTCCTCCACGAGGTCGCCCACTACTTCGGGATCGACGAGGCGCGAATCGACGAGCTCGGGTACGGGTAATGGACTTCGCCCTCAACACCGTCGCGGTGATCGCGGGAATCGTCGGCGCGATTGTGATCGTTTTCTTCTTCCTGGGTACACGGGATTAGTGAGCACTAGCTCTTCGTTTTACTAGTCATATGAACACCCTGGATGACATCAGGCTCGAGATCGAGCGCGCCACGGAGCGGCGCGCCGAGCTGCTGCACGTTCTCGCCGAAGGCCACGACGACAACGTCGCGGCCGAGCATGCCGAGCTCGAGGAGCAGATCGCGCGCCTCTGGGACGAATACCGAGAGGCGAAGGTGCGGGGCCGTTTCGGCGACCGCGACGCGATCATCAAGCGCGCAAGGCTCGAAGAGCGCCTCGAACGAGCCGCGTAAGCCGTTTCTCCTGACCCGACGCCCCGGAGCCGCATCGACCCACAGCGGCGCCGGGGCGTTCGGTCAATGCTTGCGCTGCGCGCGGGGCCACCCGCCACGCTCGTCCCAGCGCCGGGAATCGGCGCCGTAGAGCAGCGCGAGAGGGCCGACCGCGAGCACGAAAACCAGTACGAACAACGCTCCCATAGCCACACTGTGCCAGTTCCATCTTGATAAGCACAAATCCAGCTATCGTTCATGTTGATCATGGAACTCGATCGTTGGCTCGGCATCGAATTACGGCACCTGGCCGCGCTCAAGGCGGTCGCTGAAGAGGGCAGCTTCCGCGGCGCCGCGACGCGCCTCGGCTACACGCAGTCGGCGATCTCGCAACAGATCGCAACCCTCGAGCGGCTCGTCGGGGCCAAGCTGCTGGAACGGCCGGGCGGCCCGCGCGCGGTGTCGCTGACGGAGGCCGGCCGGCTCGTTCTGCGCCACGCCGAGGTGATCACAGCGCAGCTCAAGGCGGCCGAGGCCGACGTCGCAGCGATCGCCGAGGGCGGAGCCGGAAGGCTTCGCGTGGGCACCTTCCAGAGCGCAGGAGCCCGGATCGTGCCCTCGCTCCTTCACCGCTTCACGGCCGCTTGGCCGGGAGTCGAGGTTCAGCTCGAGGAGTCGGCCTCGGATCCCGTCCTGCTGAGCGCCGTCGAGCGCGGCGACCTCGACCTCACCTTCGCGATGCCCCCGCTGCGCGAGGGTCCGTTCGAGATGGTCGAGCTGATGCGTGACCCGTGGGTCCTCCTCGTCCCGCGCGACTCCGAGCTCGCGACGCGGGCCGACCCTCTGACTCTGCGGGAAGTCGCCGGCCTGCCCCTGATCGCGCCGCGCCTGTGCGCGAGCCTCGAGCAGATTCACGCGCACTTCCGAGCCCGCGGGCTCGAGCCGAACTACGTCTACCACCTGGACGAGAACAACATCGTCCACGGCATGGTCGCCGCCGGCGCAGGATTCGCGCTGATCCCGAAGCTGGCGGTCGACCCGAACGACGAACGCGTCGTCGAGCTCACGCTCGGCCCCAGGGTGCCGCCGCGAGTGATCGCGCTGGCGTGGCATCGCGACCGGTACCGGCTGCCGGCGGCCGAGGCCTTCGTCGAGCTGGCGCAAGGGCTGTGCGTCGAGCTCGAGCAGAGCGTGGAGCCGGTCGCGGCCCTGGGTTGACTGCGCACCACTTCCGCTAGGCGGCTCTACACTTTCTTCAACGGGGCGTTAGCTCAGCTGGGAGAGCGCCGGCTTTGCAAGCCGGAGGTCACCGGTTCGATCCCGGTACGCTCCATCACCGAAAGCCCCGCTACGGCGGGGTTTTCTCTTGCCAAAGAGTTTGCAGATCATTCAGGATGCTCAGCTTTGGAACGAGCTGGAAACCATTGGCACACTAACAATGGAGCGGTGCAGGGCCGTCTGCTCCGGCCAGCGCCCGGCACGGCTTGCCGGCCTTCGTCGTACCGCTGCACCCCGGGCCGTGGAGCGCTTTCTTACCGCTCGTCATGAGTGCCAAGAAAGTTACACAACCAAGCCTTCGGCCGAGCTTGACCGCCTACTGCGACAGTCGGAGGTCGGCTCGTTTTTGGCTCAACCGTGCGGCTCTGATGGGCCATGGAACCGCTCTGCTGACCCTGCCGGTGGGGGCTCCACCGCGCAAGGTCTCGAGCTCTTCGGCGAATCTTTCGAGCGCCGTGAAGATGAGCGCGCGGCTTCGCGATACAGACCCCGGGATGTTCCGGTCCGCCTCCCCGGTGGGGTCAGGGCGGACGAGGAGCGCTTGCAACTCACCGCCAGAGTAGAAGCGGGGGCTTCGGGAAGAACGACGGTATGAATGTCGCCCTCATTGTGATCGTGCTCCTGATGTTGTTCGCACCGTTCGTTCTCGTTGGCGTGTTGTTCGTCTGGGGTGCGGCGAAGGACGGGCAGGAGGACAGGGCAGTGCAACGGCGTCTCGGGATCCGACGCCGGACACGGCTCGGTCGCTGAGTGCGGAATGAGTGCGGCGACCAACGCCACGGCCCGGCGAGACGTGGCGCGTTCTGTTCGCTGACATCAAGGAGGCCGTGACGTACTGCCCGGAGCGCGCCGTGCGGGAGTTCGACGACGCGGCGTCGAGCTCTGTGAGCGGGTACTAGGAGGGAAGCGGGCGCTCGGCCAGTCCCCAATTGCGGAGGACGTAGAGCTCCTCGTGGACGGTGCCCGTGC
>VAXT01000038.1 GCA_005883245.1 Actinomycetota bacterium
TGATCCCGGCGATCGCGACGGCGCCCTCCGCGTCCGCGATCACGAGGTCGGGCTCCTGGAGGCGGCGCTCGACGCCGTCGAGCGTTCGGATCGTCTCGTCGGGCTTGGCGCGGCGTACGATGATCTTCGCGCCGGCGAGTGCGCTCAGGTCGAACGCGTGTAGCGGGTTGCCGAGCGCGAGCATCACGTAGTTCGTCGCGTCGACGACGTTCGAGATCGGTCGCATGCCCGCGGAGTGGAGCCGCGTCTTCAGCCACACCGGGGAGGGCCCGACGGTGACCTCCCGGAAGAGGCGCCCGATGTAGCGCGGACAGCCGGCGAAGTCGTCGACCGTGATGTCCACGGGCTCGTCTCCGGCCGGCTCGGGATCGACTCCTGGCGCGGGCGCGAGCTCGAGGTCGTAGAGCGCCGCCACCTCACGCGCGATCCCGTAGATCGAGAGCAGGTCGGGACGGTTGCCGGTCGATTCGACGAGCAGCACGTCGTCCACGAGCGGGAGCACGTCCGCGAGAGGCGTCCCCGCCTCCGTGTCGGGCAGCACCATGATCTCCGAGTGGTCGCTGCCGAGCTCGAGCTCGTCCTCGGCGAGGATCATCCCGTCCGAGAGCTCGCCGCGGACCTTGCGCCGATCGAGCTTGAGCCCGCCCGGGAGGACCGCACCCGGCAGCGCGACGGCCACGGTCGCGCCGGCGCCGAAGTTCCAGGCCCCGCAGACGATCTGGCGCGGCTCGCCCTCCCCCACGTCGACCCGGCACAGCTGAAGCCGGTCCGCGTTCGGGTGCTTCTCGGCCTCGACCACCTTCCCGATGCGGAACAGGCCGAGGTTCCCGTCCTCGTCGGGCACGCCGCGGCGCTCGACGCCTTCGATCTCGGCGGTCGAGATCGAGAGCCGCGTCGCGAGCTCTTCGAGCGGCATCTCGAGCGGGACGTAGTCCCTGAGCCAGGAGACCGGGACTCTCAAAACTGCCTCAGCACGCGAAGGTCGCCCTCCCAGAGGGGACGGATGTCCGGGAAGTCGTACTTGAGCTGCGCCACGCGCTCGATCCCGGCAGCCCTCGCCGCCGCAGATCCCGCAGGACACGTCGGGCTCGATGGAGGGCTCGGTGAACGGGAAGTAGTGCGTGCGGAAGCGGACGCGCCGATCCGGGCCGTAGAGCGCCCGCATCACGTGCAGGAGGGTTCCCTTGAGGTCGGAGAGCGTCAGCCCCCGGTCGACGGCGAGGCCCTCGAACTGGTGGAAGATCGGGTAGTGCGTCGCGTCGATGGCGTCGCGCCGGTAGCAGCGGCCGATCGAGACCATGTAGATCGGAGGCTCCCTCTCCTGGAGTGCGTGAATCTGTGACGGCGACGTCTCCGTGCGCAGGACGTGGCTCTCGTCGAAGAAGAACGTCGCGCGGTGCGAACGGGCCGGATGCCACGGGTCGAAGGCGAGCTTGTCGAAGTTGTACTCGGTCGTCTCGACCTCGCGGTCGTCGCGCACCTCGTAGCCGAGCCCGATGAACGCGTCCTCGATCTGGCGGCGCGTCTGGGTGATCGGGTGCAGGTGCCCGAGCCGGAGATCGTCGCCCGGAAGCGTGACGTCGACGACGTCCTCGGTGAGCGCGCGGTCGAGCTCGGCCCGCTCGAGCTCGGCCTGACGGTTCGCAACCGCCTCTTCGATCGCCTCACGCACGGCGTTCAGAGCCATGCCCGTCTCGCGGTCGCGCACCTCGCGGAGCGCGAGCTTCAGGTCGCTGCTCCGGCCGACGTAGCGCACGCGCACCTCGTCGAGCTCACTCGGCGTCGAGGCAGCCTCGATCGCGCCCAGGGCCTCGCGCTGGAGCGCTTCCGCGTCCACGCGCGCGACTGTATCGCCTGCATCAGTCACGGCCCCGGCTCTCTGTCGTGGATCCGCCGCGCTAGCGCCGGTCCCCGGCGAGCAGCCGAGGCCCGGTAAAGAAAGAACGTGCGCAGATCGTGTCCACATTCTCAGGTTACAGCCAGAATGCCGTGATGGACGAGTACGCGGCCTTCGCCGCCATCTACGACGACTGGGCGTCGCACATGACGGAGGACGTCCCGTTCTACCTCGAGCTCGTCCGCGAGGCCGACGGCCCGGTGGTCGAGCTCGCGGTCGGAAACGGGCGGGTGGCGATCCCGGTGGCGAAGGAGACCGGCAAGAGGATCGTGGGGATCGACCGGTCTCCCGCGATGCTCGCTCTCGCGAAGGAGAAGGCTGCGGACGCGGACATCGAGCTCGAGCTGCACGAGGGCGACATGCGCGACTTCGAGCTGGACGAGCCGGCGGCGCTCGTCTATTGCCCGGCCCGCGCGCTGCTGCACCTGCCGACGTGGAGCGACAAGCGCCGGGTGTTCGAGCGCGTTGCGGCAGCGCTTGCTCCTGGCGGCCGCTTCGTCTGGAACTCGTTCGTCTTCAACCCGCGGATCGCGGCCGCGAACGACGGGAAGTGGGACGTGCAGCACGGCATTTGCCACCGGGTCGACCACTTCCCGGGCGACAACCGGCTCGACATCACGCTCGAGTCCGGCGGGAGCGTCTCGCTGTGGTGGGTGACGCGCAGCGAGTGGGAAGCGTTGATCGACGTGTCGGGGCTCGAAGTCGAGGCGCTGTACGGCGATTTCGAGCGCACTCCCTTCGACGAATCGAGCGGGGAGTTCGTGTGGGTGGCCCGCAAGCCCGACTAGGCCCGAGCCCGTACGACACGATCGCCGAGCTCTACGACCCGTGGAGCCGAAGCGTCGTCGAGGACGTCGGCTTCTACGTCGCCGAGGCGCGCAAGTCGGGCGGGACCGTGGTCGAGCTCGGGATCGGCACGGGACGGATCGCGATCCCGATCGCCGAGACCGGGAAGCGCGTGATCGGGGTCGACTCGTCGCGCGAGATGCTCGCGGCATGTCGCCGGCGCGCCGAGGAGGCAGGTGTCGCCGACCTGCTCGACCTGCGGCTCGGTGACCTTCGGCACCCGCCGCTCGACGAGACGGTGCCGCTCGTCATCTGCCCGTTTCGCTCGTACCTGCACCTGGCCGACGACGGCGACCGCGCTGAGGCGCTCGCTGCGGCTCGGGCGGCTCTCGTCCAGGGCGGTCGCCTCATCTTCGACGTCTTCGCGCCGGGTGACGACGACATCGCCGCCACTCACGGACGGTGGCTCGAGCGCGAGCCGGACATCTTCGAGCGGGCGGACTGGGACACCGACACGCGAACGCTGACGCTCTCTGTCAAGGGCCCGGACGGCGCCGCGACGATGGCGCTCTCGTGGATCTCGCGCGGCGAGTGGATCGACCTGCTTCAGGAAGAGGGGTTCGTGGTCGAGGCGTGTTACGGCTGGTTCGACCGCACGCCGCACCGTGCTGGCGAGGACATGATCTTCGTCGCCCGACGCGTCTGACTAGAGCAGCTCGATCTCGTCGCCGACGGCAACCTCGCCGCCCTCGACGACACGCGCCAGCATTCCGCGCTTGCCGTCGAGCTCGGCGCGCAGCCCCTGGCGCAGCTCGTCCATGCGGTGGCACGGATCGCAGACCATCGTGATCTCGAACACGGCTTCGCCTGCGCGTACGCGCTGGCCGATCGGCCACTGCTGAACGTCGTCGCCGTCGACGGTCAGGTTCTCGCGAATGGCGCCCGGGTCGACACCGACGGAGTCCAGGTGTTCCTTCGAGACGAAGAGCACCTCGCGCTTCGGCGGGTTCGCGTGGGCGCAGCCCTCGAGGCCCTGACCGGCGATCGCTTGGCGGCGCTCGTGGGCAGCGGAGCGGCCGCTTTTGCGCGCGGGTGAGGTCCAGACGCCGACGATCTTCGCCATGTGCTCAGCCTAGCGGCCGCGCCGGTGCTCGTAGAGCGCGATGGCGCCTGCAACGGCGACGTTGAGCGATTCCGAGCCCTCGGCCAGCGGGATGGTCGCGGTTTCGTCGCAGGCGGCCACGACGTCGTCGGGAAGCCCCTCGCGCTCGGCACCGAGAACGTAGGTCACCGGCACGCCCGGGTCGAGGCGCGCCAGCGGCTGCCCACCGTGCGAGACGAGCGCGACTCGTTTCCCGGATGGCTCGCCGAACGCGTCCGCGGTGCGCAGGATCGTCCCGACGTTCCCAGGATCGCCGACCCGCCAGAGCGAGAGTGACACGGGCTCGACGCCGCGCGGCAGCGAGTCGAGACGGAAGAGCGCCATTACGCGCGGCGGATGCCCCATCGTCGAGACCCTCGCGAGCAACTCCGGCTCCACGTCGTCTCCGGCCCGCAGGACCTCGACCGGATCGACGCCCGCATCGTCTGCCGCTTGGACGAGGTCCTCGCCCTCGACGACGAACAATCCTTCTTTCTCCCGCTGGCGCCGCGATTCGAGCAGCCGGTGCACTAGCCGCAGCTTCGGGTTGTGTGCCGAGGTAATCAGCGTGACCCCTCCGGCCGTGTCCAGGGACCTGGTCCCACGACATGGCCCCTTCGACCATGGCTCGGGACCAGGTCCCGGGACTTGGCCGTTTGGGACGCGTCCTCGGACCAGGTCCCGGGGCATGGCTTGTTCGGCCGCGTCATAGCTCCCACTGCAGCCACGCCCCATGGAAGTCGGCGTGACCGGCGAACTCGCGCTCGCCGCCCGGCCAGTAGACGAGCCGCAGCCCCCAGCAGTGCTCTTCCGGGTCGCGGGGCTTGCCGGTCGAGATGAACGCGAGCCGCCGCTCCCCGCCGGCCTGCTCGAGGACAGCGCGCACCCGGGCACGTCCCTCGTCGCCGATGTAGCCGAACGAAGCCGTTTGGAAGACGACCGTGAGCCCGTCGCGAGGCTGCGCCGCGAGCACCCGGGGCAGCTCCTCGACGAAGTCGCCGGTCACGAGCCGCGGCGGGTCTTGCCGAAGCGCCTCGATCGCACGGTCGAGGCGCTCCATCCGCCTCTCCTGGCCGGCCCAGACGAACGAGCGCAGCAAGCGGGCGCCGTCTTCGGTCGTGACGTCGATCGGCGAGCGATCGATGCCGATCCGGCCGCGGACGGTGAGATCCAGCTCCAGCAGACCACCCGGGATGGGCCGCCGCTCCTCGCCGTCGAAGCTCAGGATGGCGTCCTCGCGCCCCCACGCTCCTGCCTTGTAGCGGTACCGGTAGCGGTCCCAGACGAGGTTGAGCCCCGCGCTCGGCCCGAGCTCGACGAGGTCGAAAGTCTCTGCGCGCATCCGCTGAGCGACACGCAGAAGAAGCGGCACCAGGATCCACGAGCGCTGCACCTCGTTCGTCTGCACCCCCCGCGTCGCCACGAAGTCGCGCAGGAACTCGGCGTGCCCGACGAGCGGATCGTCCCAGCTCGCCTCGCCGCCGAGAACGAGGTAGTGCAACCCTGCGATCAAACGCAGCGGTGCGTCCCAGGCGGGATCAGGCCCGACGAGCTCGGCCGCAACCGGATCGTCGGACCACGAGCGCAAGAGCCCCGTGTACAGTTCCGAGCGGCCCTCACACTGGGCCGCCTGCTCCAGGAAGACGTCTCTAGTCCGAGTCGGAGCCAAGCGCCGACTTCGCCTGCTCGGCGATCTTGCCGAATGCGCCCGGATCCTCGACCGCGATCCCCGCGAGCACCTTGCGGTCGAGCTCGATCCCGGCCTTGCGGCAACCGGCGACGAACTGGTTGTACGAGAGCCCCTCCGCCCGGGCGGCCGCGTTGATGCGGATGATCCAGAGCCGCCGCATGTCCCGCTTGCGGCGCTTGCGGTCGCGGTACGCGTGGACGAGCGCGTGCTCGACCGCCTCGTTGGCGACCTTGTATCGCGAGTGCCGCGTGCCGACGTAGCCCTTCGCGGCCTCGAGCACCTTCTTGCGCCGCTTGCGCGACGCGACCGAACGCTTGACCCGGGCCACTAGTGCCTCCTCCGGTGATGCTGCCGAGTTCCTGGGTCGCGAGCACCAAGCCAGAGGCCGCACTCCGACGAGCCAAGGTCCACAGACCTTGGTGAGGAGGAGGGTGGGTTCTGGTGCCGCGTGATCGCGGGCCAGGGGCCGGCGTGCATTGCTGGAGGAGGCACTAACTCCCACCGCCGAGCAGGCGCTTGACCTCGCGGGCGTCCGAGTCGTGCAGATCCTGCTGCTGCCGGAAACTACGCTTGCGCTTCGCGGACTTCTTCCCGAGGTAGTGGCTCTTCATCGCCTTGCGGCGCAGGAGCTTCCCCGTCCCGGTCACCTTGAACCGCTTCTTCGCGGCGCTGTGTCTCTTCTGCTTTGGCATCTTTCGCGACTCCTGCGTTCTTCGTCGGCCCGAGCATCATGACCATGTTCCGTCCGTCGAGGAGCGGCGGCGACTCGATGAGCCCGATCTCCTTGACGTCCTCGGCGAGACGCATCAGCAGGTCGCGTCCCCGCTCCGGGTGACTGGTCTCGCGTCCCCGGAACATGATCGTGACCTTGACCTTCGCCCGCTGGTTCAGGAAGCGGACGACGTGGCCCTTCTTCGTCTCGTAGTCGTGATCCCCGATCTTCGGCCTGAGCTTGATCTCCTTGACGTTGATCGAAATCTGGTGCTTCCGAGCGAGCTTGGCCTTCTGCTCCTGCTCGTAGCGGTACTTGCCGTAGTCCATGACCCGCGCGACCGGCGGATTGGCCTGAGCCGCGACCTCGACGAGGTCGAGGTCCTTTCCGTGCGCGTAGTCGAGCGCCTCCTTGATCGGCTTCACACCGAGCTGGCCCCCGTTCTCGTCGACGAGCCGCACCTGCGGGACGCGTAGGTCCTCGTTGATCCGGCTATGTGGGATGACCGGCCGGGTGGGCTCGACCCGACGTCGTGGCCTCAAAGGCGCTTCACCAAGCTGTCAGCTTCCTCCTTCTCGAAACGACAAAAACCGCTGCGAAAGCAGCGGCCTCGAACCTCCAACCTTTTCTCGGTTGAACCCCCGAGAGGCTCTGGGCCCCGGAGGTGAGGAACATGTCGCCCCTGCTTTGCAGGTTTCAAACAGTAGCACCTCGCTTCCCTGACCGGCGACCCGCTCCCGGCCGGCGGAGCCGGCCTCCGCGGGCCGCCTCGCGATGCCGCGCACCCTCCTGCCGGCGGGCCGTGTGCCGTGACACTGTCCCACCGTCATCCGGGCACGCAGCGACGCGTCAGGAAACCGAGGAAGCCTTGCGAAGCTCCGCCTGCAACTCGTCGAGCGACTTCGTGGACTGCTCTCCGCCGTGGGTGCGCACCGCGATCGAGTCCTCGGACTCCTTGTCGCCCCAGACGAGCACGTACGGGATCTTCTCGACCTCCGCGTTGCGGATGCGCTTGCCGACCGTCTCGTCCGAGTCGTCGACCTCGACGCGGAACTCGTCGAGCTTCTCGGCCAGCTCGCGGGCAGCGTCGCGATGGTCGAGGCCGACGGGAATGATCCGCACCTGCACCGGCGCGAGCCAGACCGGGAACGCGCCGGCGTAGTGCTCGATCAAGATCCCGATGAATCGTTCGAGGGAGCCGAAGCTCGCCCGGTGGATCATGTACGGCGTGTGCTCGTGATTGTCAGGCCCGACGTACGTGACACCGAAGCGCGCCGGCATCTGCGAGTCGAGTTGAATCGTCCCCATCTGCCAGGAGCGGCCGAGCGAATCGGTCATGTGCAGGTCGATCTTCGGGCCGTAGAAGGCTCCGTCTCCCTCGTTCAGCTCGTATTCGAGCCCTCGCCGTTCGAGCGCTGAGCGCAGCGCTCCTTCCGTGAAGTCCCACTCTTCGTCCGTGCCGAGCCGGTTCTCCGGCCGTGTGGACAGCTCGAAGCGAAACTCCAGCCCGAAGAGCCCGTACAGGTACTCGCTGTAGTCGAGACAGCCGAGCACCTCCTCCTCGATCTGGTCACGCGTGCAGAAGATGTGGGAATCGTCCTGCGTGACGTGTGTGACCCGCGTCAGCCCATGCAGCGTCCCGGCCAGCTCGTTGCGGTGGAGCGTGCCTGCTTCTGCGAGCCGAAGCGGAAGCTCACGGTAGCTCCGCAGCCGGTTCCCGAAGATGAGGATGTGCCCCGGGCAGTTCATCGGTTTGAGCCCGGAGACGCGCTCGTCGTCGGAGATCAGGAACATGTTCTCGCGGAACTTCTCCCAGTGCCCTGAGGTCTCCCACAGGGACTTGTCGAAGATGAGCGGCGTCTTCACCTCGGCGTAGCCCCGCCGAAGGTCCTCACGCCGACGCAGGTCTTCCAGCACGTTCCAGATGACCATCCCCTTCGGATGCCAGAAAGGCGCGCCCGGTGAGACCTCCCCCAGGTGGAAGAGGTCGAGCTCCGTCCCCAGCCGGCGGTGGTCGCGCTTCCGCGCTTCCTCGAGCCGCTCGAGGTACGCGTCGAGGTCGGCCTGAGAGAAGAAGGCCGTCCCGTAGATCCGCGTCAGCTGCGTGTTCTTCTCGTCCCCGCGCCAGTACGCGCCCGCGAGACCGGTCAGCTTGAGCGCCTTGATCGGCTTCGAGTCCTGCAGGTGCGGGCCGCGGCAGAGGTCCGTGAACTCGCCCTGCGTGTAGAGCGAGATCTCCCCTTCGGCCGTGTCGACGAGCTCGACCTTGTAGTCCTCGCCCTGCTCGGAGAAGAGCCTCTTGGCGTCCTCAGCCGAGACCTCTTCCCGCTCCCAGGAGCGGCCCTCCTCGAGCTCGCGCTCGATCTCCGCTTCGATCCTCTCGAGCGCGTCCTCCCCGATCGGCTCCGGGAACTCGAAGTCGTAGTAGAAGCCGTTCTCGATCGGCGGGCCGATCGCGATCTTCGTGCCGGGATAGAGCCTGCGCACCGCCTCCGCGAGCAGGTGCGCAGCCGAGTGGCGCAGCACGTAGAGCGCGTCCGGGTCGTCCGTGTCGCGTGTGGTCAGGATCTGGATCGGCTGGCCGTCCTCGAGCGGCAGCCGCAGGTCCTGCACGCGACCGTTCGAACGCACGAGCACCGCATCCTTGGCCAAATTCGGCCCGATCGCGGCGGCCGCGTCGAGCCCTGTCGAGCCATCGGGAAGTTCCAGTTCGGTGGAGTCGGGAAGGAGAACTCGCATGGAAGAAGAGGATACTGGGGTCAATCGTCCCGACGATCGCGGCGAGGAGCTGCCCGAGTCGCCTGCGCCTGATCCCGAGGAGAAGGAACGTCCGCGGCCCGAGGACGACCCGCAGGCGGACTGAGCGTCGCCGACGTCCTTCGCGACCGGGGCGAGGGGCTCTGCTTCGTTGCGCGTCGACCCGCGTTTCGAGGCCGTCGGTTCGGGTAGCCCTTGATCGACTCGAAACCGAGGGGGTTGCAAATGGGCAAGAAGATCAGCGACGCGATGGCGTCGAATCCCTGCGCGATCGACGCAGAGAAGTCGGTCCAGTACGCCGCGCAGATGATGCGCGACGAAGATGTCGGCTTCGCGCCGATCGTCGAGGAGGATCGGATCATCGGGACGCTCACCGACCGCGACATCGCCGTGAAGGTCGTCGCCGAGGGCCGGGACCCGCAGACGACGACCGCGCAGGACGTCGCCTCCAAGGCGGTGATCACAATTCAGCCGGACCAGGATCTCGACGATGCTCTGCAGCTGATGGCGCAGCACCAAGTGCGGCGCATCCCGGTCGTCGAGGACGGCGTCCGACTGGTCGGCGTGATCGCCCAGGCCGACGTTGCACGCGAGGCCAAGCCGAAGAAGACCGGCCAGGTCGTCGAAGAGATCTCCCAGCCGTAACCGACGGCTCGTGGTTCAAGACGGGTGGCGGGGCAGATCCGCCACCCGTCGAGCCCTCTA
This sequence comes from Actinomycetota bacterium, assembly GCA_005883245.1. Taxonomy (GTDB): domain Bacteria; phylum Actinomycetota; class Thermoleophilia; order Gaiellales; family Gaiellaceae; genus VAXT01. The sequence continues at coordinate 9,689 of VAXT01000038.1, forward strand.
TGGCCAGATCGGGCCGTACGCGAGCAGCGCAGAAAGCGCAGCCAGAGCTGCGCCAACGATGGCATAGCGCACCCTCATCGGGACCCCCCTTTCCCCCTATCGACCGCTTGCACAGGCCCCGAGCGCTCGAGTAAACGCCTAGTATAAGGAAGTCCCGAGGCATGCCACGACGTAAGTCAACCCATGTCGACAACCCGGTCGAGGTTGGTCGAAGGCTCAAAGAAGCCCGCGAACGGGCGGGGCTGAGCCAGCGCCAGCTCTCGTTCCCGGGTTGCTCGCCCGCCTACATTTCCCGCATCGAGGCGGGCGACCGCATCCCGTCGCTCCAGCTCCTGCGCGAGATGGGCAGGCGCCTCGGAGTGAGTGAGGACTACCTCGCGACGGGAAGCGAGCGCCATGACGAGAACGCCGTACTCGTGGAAGCCGAGATCAGCCTGCGCCTCGACGAGAGGGAGAACGCCGCGAAGCTGTACGCCGAAGCTCTTGCGCAGGCGACGACGAGCGAGGAGCAGGCTCGCGCGCTTGTCGGGTTGGGGCAGCTCGCCTACCGAGAGGGGAAGCCGCGCGAGGCGATCGCCCGGCTGGAGGAGGCGAGGGCCATCGGCCACATCGATCTCGCCGACTACCCGAGCTGGGCGGACACGCTCGGCCGAGCCTACGCGTCGGTCGACCAGCTCGACGTGGCGATCGTCCTCTTCGAGAGCTCGCTCAGATCGGCCGAGGAGCGGAAGGACGCCGTCGAGGCGATCCGCTTCGCCGTCCTGCTCGCGAACGCGCTCATCGACAAGACGGACTTCGAGCCGGCCGAGAAGCTGCTCGCACAGACCCTGGAGATGACGTCCGAGTCGAACGACCCGGTCGTGCGCGCACGGCTCTACTGGTCGCAGTCCAGGCTGGCCGCCGCGCAGGAGGATCACCATCGCGCCGCCCGCTACGCGAGGCACGCGCTCGACCTGCTGGAGCTGACCGAGCACACCTACTACACGGCGCAGGCCCACCAGCTGCTCGCGCACATCGAGCTAGACCGCAACGAGCCGCGCGACGCGCTCGACCTGCTGGAAAAGGGGCTCAAACTGCTCTCCGACGGCGGGACGCCGGTCGATGTCGCGCTCTTCAAGCTCGAGGAAGCGCGCGCCCTGATCCAGCTCGAACGCCCCGAGGAGGCTGCCTCCCTGGCGATGGAGGCGACGGGAATGCTGGCGGACGGAAGCCCCTACGACGCTGGACGTAGCTACGCCGTGGTCGCCGACGTCTATCGCGAGCTCGGCGATACGGACGTACGAGAAGCTCGCCGCGTTGCTCGAGGGCGACGGGCGGAAGGACGAGGCTCTCGGCGTCCTCAAGAAGGCCGTGTCCGTCCAGACCCAGCCGGCCTAGCGGACGCTTTCCTCGCGCTCGAAAGCGCAGATGGACTAGGTCGGAGTCTTCTCCGGCCTGATGCTCCACTCGGCGAGGTCCCTGATGCTGACGATCCCGACCGCGCGCTCGTTCTCGACCACCGGCAGGTGGCGGAACCCGCCGTCGAGCATGATCTGAACCGCCTCGACCGGGTCCGTCGACTCGGAGACGACCTTGGGATCGGCGGTCATCCATTCGCGGACTCGGGCCTCGCTGGAGTGGACACGGCCGGCGACTGCGCGCGTCAGGTCGCGCTCCGTGACGATCCCGATCAGACGCCCGCCGTCGGAGACGACGATCGCGCTCACGCCCTCGGCCACCATCTTCTCGGCGGCATGGCCGATCGTGTCGAACGGCTCGATCGTGATCACGTCGCGTGACATCACCTCGCTCAGCGTCGCCATACGGCGAGCATACTCGGCCCCGCGCGTGCGGCGCAGGACGTCTTAGCGGTCGGAGTAGAACGAGCTCTGCACGCGGCGCACGTAGGCGTCGAACTCGCGCTTGCGCCGGTCGATGTCCGCCTCGCGCTGGGTCAGCTCGGCCGACATCCGATCGAGCTCCTTTCGAGCTGCGATCACCTCGGACTCGCGCTCTTCGGTGGAGGCGAAGCGCAGCTGGGAGCAGCGCTCGAGCTCGGTCACATGGATCGCGCGGCTCTCGAACCGGCGCTTGTCCTCGGCGGTTCGCCGTTCCTCTACCTCGATCTGCCGTTCACGCTCGTCGAGGTCGGCCTCCCGGGCCCTGAGGCGCTCGTCGGAGCGAGCCTCGAGCTCTGCGGCCCGGGTCTCGAGCTCGGCTTCCCGAAGACCGAGGTTGCGTTCGTGCTCGAGGAGCCTGCTGTCCGTGTAGCGGAGCTCGGCCTCGCGGCCTTCGAGGAGCTCGACTCGGCGCTCGACCTCTCGTTCGCGGGCGGCGATCTCGTCGCGAAAGGTCTGTTCCCGCTCGGCGATGCGGATGCGCTCGACCTCTAGCTCGGCGACGATGCGCTGCTCGCGGTCGCCGGCGTCGACCTCCGACTGGGCCAGCTCGGCCTCGAGCTCTTCGATCCGCGCGCGGGCCTTGTCGAGCGCCGCGTTCCGGTTGTCGAGCTTCTCGACGAGCTCCTCCATGCGCCGCTCGGCTTCCGCGGCGCGCGGGCTGTACCCCTCGAGGTCGTGCAAGACCTCGGCGAGCTCTTGGCGGCGCTCCGTGGGCAGATCGTCGACGACATCGCCCGTGGTACGGACGACGTAATTCTCGAGTCGGGCGCGGAGCTTGGACATGGCTGGTTCCCAAGAATCGGCCGCTCGGGCGGAAGCTTTAGCGGCGGCCGACGACGAGCGTGACGCGGAAGCCGCGCGGCTTTCGCGCTCCGGCCTGTGGGCTCTGGCCGATGACGCGGCCGACGAGCCTCGAGCGGGCGCGGCGCACGCGGCCGACCGAGCAGCGGGCGCGGCGGATCTTGGTCTTTGCGCGCGCGAGCCTGAGCCCGATGACGCGCGGGACGACGCACTTGCGACGCGGCGCTGGTGGTCGTGGCGGAGGAGGAGGCGGCGGCGGTGGCGGCGGCGGCGGCGGGGGTGGCGGAGGCGGTGGAGGAGGCGGCGGCGGCGGAGGCGGAGGCGGCGGAGGCGGCGGCGGAGGCGGCGGTGGGGCGCCAATGCTGAAAGTCCCCGTCATCTCCACCGGATGGACGTCGCATTGATAGGTGACAGTCCCTCCGCCCGTTGTGAAGTTGACGGTCCAGGTCTCGTGACCGGCGCCCTGGACATCCGACGCACAATCCTGGCGCGGCACGCACGAGACGGCATTGCCAACGAGATGGAAGTTGTGGAACGTCGAGTTGTCGTCGAGCTCGAGCCTGTACGCGCCCTGCGGCAGTGTTCCGCCGTCCAGCTCCTGGCCGTTCGGATCCTTGAGGCTGATCGTGAAGTCGTCATCGACGTGCGCTGTCAGGACCGGCAGGTCGTACTGCGGGATGCAGAACTGCCCGGGCGGATCCTGCTGCCGGATCCGGAACACGTTGTTGCCGGCGCCCTGGCCCATGACGTACATGTGTCCGCAGGCGTCCTCACCGAACGAGGTCGGCGAGACGATCGGGATGTCCGTCTCCTCGCGGTTGCCTGTCGCGTCCGGGATCCCGAGCACGTTCGACCAGACCTGCCCGCTGCAGTAGTCCGCGTACACGTACCGGTTCAGCAAGCTCGGAACCTCCTGGTCCCGGCCCACGTAGCCGCCCGTGATCGAGCATGTGCCGATGTCGTGGTTGTACTCGTAGACCGGCGGCGTGTGGTTCGGCGGCTCCGGACAGTTCCCGTCGTAAAGATGCCGTCCTTCCGTGCAGCTCCAGCCGAAGTTGACGCCCCGCCCCCACCCCATGTCGATCGGGCGGTAGTCGATCTCCTCCCACGCGCTCTGACCCACGTCGCCAAGTGTGAAGTCCCCGGTCACGCGGTCGAACGAGAAGCGCCACGGGTTGCGGACACCGTACGCCCAGATCTCTGGCTTCCAGGGCGGCTGGCCGACGAACGGGTTGTTCGCGGGCACCGTGTACGGGTCCGTCCCGTTCTGCCGCGGGTCGATGCGCAGGATCTTCCCACGCAGCTCCTGGAGGTTCTGGCCCGTCCGGTACGGGTCGCCGCCGCCCCCGCCGTCCCCGGTGCCCATGTAGAGCATCCCGTCGGGCCCGAACTCGAGCTGGCCGCCGTTGTGGTTCGGCTGGTCGGGGTGGAGCACCGTGATCACGGCCCGCCGCGTGCTCGGGTCGCCGATGTCCGGATTGGACGCGTCCCGCTGGAACTCGTCCACCTGGATCGCGCCGTCGCCGTTCCGCGTGTAGTAGACGTAGAAGAGGCCGCTCGTCGCGTAGTCGGGAGGGAAGGCCATAGAGAACAGGCCGCGCTCGTTCCCGTCGTACTGCACGTTCGGAACGGTCATGAACGTCGTCGTGCCCGTCGACTTGACGAGCATGATCTGACCGGTCTGCTGGACGACGAAGAGCCGTGTCTGATCGCCCGGCGGCGAGGCCACGAAGGTCGGAAGCGTGAAGGCGCCGACGGGATCGAGGAACAGCAGATCCGGAACGGCTGTCTTCGCTCCACCGTTGCCGACGACCGCGAGCAACGCGAGCCCGGCGACGAGCGCCACGAGCCCTCCCCGAGTCCCCCTCATCGCCGGCAGGATACGTCCTTCGTCAGGATCGAGAAGGCTCGACCTGGGCTCAGGCGACGGCGTCTGCGACGAGCTCCTGGAAGCATGCGACGAGCTGCTCGCTCTCGCCGAGGAGCCGTCCCTCGCCGATGAGCCCCGAGCGCACGCCCTTCTGGACGCGCTCGACGAGGACCCGGTCCTCCGCCCCGACCTGGCGGTCGAACTCGAGCAGCTCCTCGACCCAGCCGGGATCCGCCTCCGGCGCGAAGAAGTAGTCGAGGAAGCCGGTCGACCGCTCCGGGCCGGCGGGCAGGAGGGGGCCGATCGAGAGGTTCGGCGTGCCCGCGTACGCGTTCAACTTCAGATTCGGCCAGACGAAGTGGAACTGCGCCTCGCCTTCGCCGCGGGACGGCGCGAACTGGGACAGGACCTGCGCGGAGCTCCGCGCGAGCCGATACTCGTCCGGGTCGATGTCGTACGCGGCGCTGAAGCCTTTGTGCGCGACCGGGCAGTGGTAGCACTCGAGGTAGTTCTCGCAGGCGATCTTCCAGTTCGCGGCCAGCTCGTAGTCGTCGCGGGAGTGGAAGACGAGGTCGTCGACGGGCACGAGATCGGCGAGCGGGCCTAGCGTCTCGGCGAGCGGGCGCGGCTCCTCGTCCGGGTTCACGAACAGCAACGGCCCCCAGCTCTCGAGCCGCATCTTTACAAGGGACAGGCCCTCGGGATCGAAGTCCGGCTCGCGGTCCGAGCGCGGTGCGGCCCG
>VAXT01000039.1:0-7724 GCA_005883245.1 Actinomycetota bacterium
CCTCCCGTTGGGCGATCCCGATCTCCTCGATGCCGCCCGCGGCCAGGTCGAGCAGGTCGTCGAGCTGGTCGCGGTCGAGCGGGGCGCGCTCGGCCGTCGCCTGCACCTCGATCAGCCGTCCGTCGCCGGCCATGACGACATTCACGTCCACCTCGGCGGAGGAATCTTCCACGTAGTCGAGGTCGAGGAGCGCCTCGCCCGCGACGATCCCCACCGAAACGGCCGCGACCGAATCGGCCAACGCGCGTCCGAGCCCGACGTGGTCGAGCGCTCTCCGCGCCGCGACGTATGCGCCCGAGATCGCGGCGCACCGAGTGCCGCCGTCGGCCTGGAGCACGTCGCAGTCCAGCCAGAGCGTCCGCTCTCCGAGCGCCTCCATGTCGGCCACGGCTCGGAGCGCCCGGCCGATCAGCCGCTGGATCTCGACCGTCCGCCCCTTCTGCCGCCCCGTGCTGGCCTCGCGCTGCGTGCGCTGGCCGGTCGAGGCCGGGAGCATCGAGTACTCGGCGGTCAACCAGCCACGTCCGTTTCCGGCCAGCCAGCGGGGGACGCCGTCCTCGAGCGACGCCGTGCACAGCACCCTCGTCTTGCCGCAGGAGATGAGCGCCGAGCCGCTCGCCTGCTCGAGGAAGTCGGGCTCGATCGTGAGCGTCCGCAGCTCGTCGGTGCGTCTGCCGCTCGGACGCGTCACGCCGGAGCCGCCTCCAACTCGGCGATCGCGACGTGCTCGACCTCGCCCAGCGGAAGCTGCAGGAAGCGTTCGCCGATCGTGCGGAACCGCTCCGGGTCTCCCGTCGTCAGGAACCGGTAGACGCCCTCACGCCCGGGATCGTTCGCGAACCCTTTCCGCTCGAGCGTCTCCGTCACCTCGCGCGCCGTTTCCTCCGCGGAGAAGACGAGCGTCACGCCGCGGCCGAAGACGCGCTGGAGGATGGGCCTGATCAGCGGGTAGTGCGTGCAGCCGAGGATGACCGTGTCCACCCGGGCCTCCTTCAGGGGCGCCGCGTACTCGCGGACGGCCTCGACAGTCTCGGCGCCGAAAGGCTCGTCGCTCTCGATCAGCGGCACGAGACGAGGGCACGCGACGGGGAAGAGCCGAACGCCTGCGTCGAGCGTGTGCACGAGCTCCGCATAGCGCCCGGCGGTGACGGTCGCCTGCGTCGCGAGCAGGCCGATGCGGCGGTTGCGCGTGGTCTGCACCGCAGCGTGCGCCTCGGGCGTGATCACGCCGACGATCGGCACCTCGAGCCGCTCCTGGAGCTCGGGCAGCGCCGCCGAGGTCGCGGCATTGCACGCGGCGACGACGAGCTTGACGCCCTGAGCCTCGAGGTAGCCGGCGATCTCCCCCGCGTAGCGGCGAATCTCGTCCAGTGGCCGCGGCCCGTAGGGAAGGCGCGCGAGGTCGCCGAGGTAGATGAAGTCCTCGTGCGGCATCGTCACCAGGCACTCGTGGAGCACCGTCAGACCGCCGGTGCCCGAGTCGAAGACGCCTACCGGCCGGGGGTCCATGGCGCGATTGTAGGCTCACCGCATGTCGCGTCTCGCCGCAGCGCTCGCCGTTCTCGCGTTCGCCTTCCCGGCAACGGCCTCGGCGTTCGGCAAGGAGGACACGCCGATCACGATGAGCGACGGTGTCAAGATCGCGGCCACGTACTACGTACCGGACGGATCCCCGCCGGCGCCCGGCTGGCCGGCGGTCATGCTCCTGCACGGGCTCGGCGGAAGCAGGACCGCCCCCACTCCGCTCGGGATGTCGCTGAACTCGGTCGCCGAGACACAGCTCGTCCCTCAGGGCTACGCGGTGCTGACGTTCGACGCGCGCGGACACGGGCAGTCGGAGGGGTTCGTCTCGATCGACGGCCCACGCGAGATCCAGGACGTCCGTGAGCTCTTCAACTGGCTCGCCGCACAGCCGGGCGTCGACGGACAGCGCATCGGCGCGTTCGGCTACTCGTACGGCGGCGGCGCGATCTGGCGTGCGACGGCCGAGGGCGTGCCGTTCGCCGCGATCGAGCCCGCGATCGCGTGGATCGACCTCGATTCCGCGCTGCTTCCGCAGAACCTCGCGCGGTCGGGCGTCGTCCTCGGCTTCTGGCAGGCGATTCAGGCCAGAGCCGCTCCCGGCCTCGACTTGCTCGTGAACGACGCGATCACGGGCCAGAATCTCGCGGCGGTCCACGCGTTCGCCGACCAGCGGTCCGTTCGCACGCTCCTGGGCTCGATCCACGTGCCGACCTTCCTCGTGCAGGGACGGCGCGACTTCGCCTTCGACGCCGACCAGGCGCTCACGGCCTACGCGCGGCTGAAGGTCCCGAAGCGGCTCTACCTCGGCGACTTCGGGCACCCGCCGGCCCCGAACCCGCCTGGAGAAGGGGCACATGTCCTAGCGGTGGCCCGTCAGTGGTTCGACCGCTACCTGAAGGGCCTCCCGAACGGCATCGACCGGCAGACGCCGATCGAGGTCGCACCGGATCCGTGGACCGGGCGGACGTTCCGCTACCGGAAGCTGCCCGCCCGCAAGACGCTCCGGTTCTCGTTCCCCGGCCGCGCGGAAATCCGTTCCGCAGGCAAGGTCGCGCGAACGACGCGGCGCTTGCGTGCTCGCACCGAGACCTTCGGCTCGCCGGTCCTCCGCGTCTCGCTGGCAAGCCCGAACGGCTGGCCGCAGGTGGTGGCGGTCCTCTCGGCGCTGACGCCGCAGCGGAAGGAGATCGTCGTCAGCGCCGGTGGTGCGCGCGTCCGCCTCGGCCCGAAGCCGAAACCGATCGGGGTCCGCTTGATCTCACAGCTGACGGCGATTCCCAGGGGCTCGCGGCTACGGCTGACGATCGCCGCCACCTCGACCGCACAGAGCCCCAGGAACCTGCTCTACCTCACGGGCGTTCCCCGCTCCTCGCGGCTCGTCGTCGGCCCCGCGCGTCTCAGCGTGCCGCTGATGGTGAAGCCGATATCCCGCTGAGCCTATTGACTCGTGGTTCTCGGGCGCTGTTAACTCGGGGCGCGATCCTTCGTCTAATGCACGTGAACTCCGAGGAAAGGAAAGGTAAATGAGTAGGTTGATCCGGCTTGGGCTCGTCGCCGCTGGGGTCTTGGTCTCCCTTGCGTTCACGGGCTCGGCCCTCGCTTCATATGCGCCGAGCCTGACCGTCACCTCGTCGGTGAACGCTCCCGGGAAGCCGACGAGCCTCTTGCTGGGCCACATCCAGTCCGCGGCGGACGACCCGACCGCGAAGGACACGATCTACGCGCCGCTCGGCTACGGCGTGAATCTCTCGCAGGCGCCGGGCACGCAGATCGGGGACGTCAGCGCTCGCCTCATCCTGCGGGGCGGCGGAAACGCCGAGGTGGATGTGGACGGACGCGTGGTCGCGGACAATCCCGCAAACCACCCGAACGATCAGTGTGCGCCCGGCCTGCACCAGGCCGTCTGGAACCTGAACATCACGGTCGCGGGCACGCCGTTGACGGTTCCCCTCTACGTCGACGCGATCACGACCGGCCCCGAGGCCACCTTTGCGTCGGCGAAGGTCCAGCTCTGCCTGGCCGGCCCGATCGGGACGCCCGCCGGCGCGCAGCTCGAGTTCGCGTTCTTCGACGTCAACGGGGTCTTCACGACGCCGTCGAGCACGACCGACCACGTCTGGCACGCGACCTTCACGCCGTACGTGGCGGGCACGCCGCAGCCGAACCCCGCCGGCACGACCGAGGGGCAGGCCGTCGTCCCGGGACGAATCGGGCTTGCGATGAAGACGAAGAGCCTCAGGCACGGGGTCGTGATCGTCTCCGGGCGGCTGCTCGTCGACGGGCAGGCCTTCCGCGGAGCGCTCGTCGAGCTCTACAAGCCGGGCGCCAGCAAGCGCATCGGCAAGGCACGGACGAACGGCAAGGGCAACTACTCCATCCGCATCAAGATCAAGAGGAAGACGCTCGTGCTCGCCCAGGTGTTCGTCCTCGGAGACCTGCCGAGCTGTCCCGCCCCCGGGCTACCTGGAGTGCCGCAGGGATGTAAGACGGCGACGCTCTCGTTCTTCGCCGTCAAGATCGGCATCGCTCGCCGGAAGAAGTAGGTCGCGATTTCGAGCATGGGAGGCTCCGCGCGGGGCCTCCCGTGCCGTCTGCTGGAAGCGACCGCTAGCCTGGCGGCGTGGCGGCGACGATCCGTGTCGGCACGTGCTCGTGGGCGGACGATGCGCTCACGAAGTACTGGTACCCGAAAGGCGTTCCCCCGGGCGCGCGCCTCGGCTTCTACGCGGAGCATTTCGACACGGTGGAGGTCGACTCCACCTACTACCGCCTGCCGGCCGAAGAGATGGTCCAGCGCTGGGCCGAGCGCACGCCGGACGGATTCGTGATGCACGTCAAGGCCTTCGGCGTCATGACACGGCACCCGGTCAAGGTCGAGCAGCTTCCGCCCGACCTCCGGGACGAGGCGCCTCAGGACGAGCGGGGACGCGTCGATCGCCCCTCACGCGAGTTCCGGGGCGAGGTCTTCCGGCGCTTCCTGGAGGCGCTCGAGCCGCTGCGCTCGGCCGGGAAGCTCGGCGGGTTGCTGTTTCAGTTCCCCCCGTACGTCGTCCCCAAGGAGGCGTCGTACGACTACCTCGCCTGGGCGCGCGAGCAGATCGGGGACGACGAGATGCTCGTCGAGTTCCGGCATCGGAGCTGGTACGAGGAGGAGCAGCGCGACGAGACGCTGCGCTTCCTCGAGGAGCACAAGATGTCCCACGTCGTCGTCGATGCGCCCCAGACCGAGGGCAAGAACGTCCCGCTAACCGTGCTCGCGCTGACCTCGCCGATCCTCTACGTGCGCATGCACGGCCGGAACGCGGAGACGTGGAACGTGCGCGGCGGGAGCGCTGCGGAGCGCTTCGACTACCTGTACTCCGACGAAGAGCTCGCCGAGTGGGTGCCGCAGCTGAAGGAGCTGGCCGACCAGGCGGAACAGGCGTACGTGGTGTTCAACAACAACAACCGCAGCCGCGTCGGCGGCCGGGAAAAGGCCCAGGCGCCGACGAACGCCGAGATGCTGCGGGACCAGCTCGCGCAGGCGAAGATGCCGGTCAGCGGGCCCGGCTCAGCAGCTCGCGCAGGATCTCGTTGAAACGCTCGGGCGCGTCGACGCTGACGACGTGGCCTGCGCCCTCGACGACCTCGAACAGGCCGTCGGGAGCCGACTCGGCGATCTGACGGGCCTCGTCGACCGGGAGGATCTCGTCCCGGTCTCCGACGACGACCGTCAGCGGGCCTGCGAACGAGGCGACGACGTCGGTCGCGTCGCGCCGGTCGCGGAGTGCTTCGATCCCGCGGACGAGCTCTTCGGTCGTGCGGTCCTCCGGGCCCGGTGGTGAGAACTCCCGGTTCCAGCCTTCGATGCCCTCGGCCAGGACGACGCGGATCATCTCCTCGCGGGCAGCGCGCCGTTCGGGCGGATCGGCCGTTGCACGCGAGCCGGCTACGAGGAGGGCCTTGACCCGATCGGGCGCCGCGCGCGCCATCGCGAACGCGACGTAGCCGCCCAGCGAGGCGCCGACGGCCACGAGGTCGCCGTCGGCCCGTTCGAGGACGTGCTCCGCCCAGCCGTCGACGGAGTTTCCGCCGAGGTCGTAGAAGCTCGGGACGTAGACGTCCTCCTCGGCGAGCGCGTCGAGCTGCGGCTCCCACATGCGCTCGTCGAGCGGGAACGCGTGGAGCAGGACGACCTTCACGAGTGCTCCACCGTGACCGCGCCGTCGATCGTCGAGGCCTCTTCGGCAGGCAGCGCCGCGCCTTCGATTCCGAGCGTCCGCGCGATCTCGGCGAGGAGCTCTCCGGCCGGGGGCAGCTCCGCGACCGAGTCCGCGGTGCGAGCCGCGGCCCGGATCTCCGCCGGCTTTGCTCCCGTCAGTCGGCCGAGCAGCGTCGGGTTCGCGCGCAGCGCGATCGCGTCTCCTGGCGGCAGCGGCCCGTAGTACTCGGGCACGGACAGGTACTCGTCGGCGACGCGGCCCCGGTCGTACGCGACGAGTCGGACGACCTCGTCCTGCTCCGCGCCCAGCGCGACCACGACTCCGCCGGTCACGTACGAGAGCTCGGAGGCGAGCCGCCTCAGCTGCTCCGGCTGGGCGGCGGCCACGTCGTCGTAAACGCCGGTCCAGCCGTTCCTCGGCGGGCCGACGACGCTCGATTCGGAGCGAACGACCCGCGGGACCCACCGGGCAACTGCTTTCTCGACGGCGCCGAGGTCGTCGGTCTGGAGGTGGATCGAGCCCGTGGAGGCGACCTCGCCGCCCTCCAGTCGCAGGCCGAGCGAATCGAGGTCCGTGAGCAGCGAACGCCGGTAATCGGTGAAGCCGAGCCGGCGCCAGTAGGCGAGCGCCTCGTCGTTCGGCAACTCGACGTTCAGCGACACGTGTGTTACGTCCTCGTCCCGAAAGTACGTCACGAGCTCGTGCAACAACTCGTGCCCGCCGCCCTGGCCGCGCGCTTCGGGCTTCAGGTAGACGAGGCTGACGTGGCCGAGGCCGTCTCGGAGCTCGCCCTTCGCCATGCCGACGATCTCGCCGTCGGCCTCGGCGACGACGAGGTGGCCCTCGCGCAGGTACGGCCCGGCCGGAGGTGCGGGATACGGGCGCGCCCAGTGCTCCTCCAGGTAGGCGGCGACGAGCTCCTCGAGCGCCGGAAGGTCGGCCTGGGTCGCCTCGCGGACGTTCACCGCGCGGCGAGGAGCGCAGTCTCGGCGGCGACCGAGGGCCGCTCGCCTGCTCGGTCGACCCACTCGGCGAGGGCCGGGTGCGCCTCGAGGTCGACGCCGAGCATCGACTCGGCGCGGAGGATCCAGGGCAGGTAGGCGGCGTCTGCGATTCCAAAGTCGCGGCCGGTGAGGAACAGTTGCCCGGCGAGCAGCGCGTCGAGCCTCGCCAGCTGGTCGCCGAGCCGCTCCCGCGCTGCCTCTTCGCCGCGCCGCAACGCGTAGTACGGGCCGCTGAGCTGGTCGAAGCGCTCGACGAGCAGGCGCCCCGCGGCGCGCTCGGCGGGGTCGGCGGGCCACAGCGGTGGCTCGGGGTGGCGCTCCTCGAGGTACTCCATGATCACGGCTGACTCGGGCAGGACGAACGCGCCCTCCTCGAGCACGGGGACGCGCCCGAGCGGGTTCTTCTCGTACATCCACGCGGGGCGGTCGTCGAGGTCGACGACGACGGTCTCGTACTGGAGCCCCTTCTCGGCGAGGACGATTCGGACGCGGGCGCAGTAGGGGCAGCGGTCGGCGTCGTAGAGCGTGAGCACGTGCTCGATCCTAGGCGTCGCGGAGCAGTCCGGCGAGGAGGTAGTGCGCGGTCAGGTTCTGGAACGGGTCGAAGCGCTCGCCGAGCGTGCGCACCTCGTCGGTCGTCAGGTCGCGGCCGTCGCCGTAGAAGCGCGACACGGCCTTGCGCACTCCCAGGTCCCCGGCCGGCCATGCGCGGGGGCGGGCCAGATGGCGGGCGAGAAACCAGTCTGCCGTCCACTCGCCGATCCCGGACAGCGTCGTGAGGGCGGCCTTGACCTCGTCGTCTGGCAAGAGCTCGAGCGCGTGCAGGTCGAGGTCGCTGCGCGCGAGCCCGGTCACGTACTCGGCCTTGCGCCGCGAGAAGCCGAGCGCGAACAGCTCGTCCGGCTCGGCGGCGGCAAGCCGCTCGCGCGTCGGGAACGAGTAGGCGTGCTCCCCGTGGACGCCGAAGCGCTCGATCAACCGATTGCGGATCGCG
>VAXT01000039.1:7800-9351 GCA_005883245.1 Actinomycetota bacterium
CGAACTCGGCTCCGAGCAGCTTCCGCACCACCGGTTCCGTCGTGGCGTCGAGCGGCTCGACGTCGACGCCACCGGGCGCCTCGGTGATCCGCACCTCCTGCCCGTCGACGACCCGATGCAGCCCGCCGTCGTGCCAGAGGTTCGCGAGATCGGTGCCGAACGCCCGGTAGCGGGCGGTCGAGAGCTCGAAGGCGTACGGCTCGGGGAGCACAAGGGTCGGCACCTACGCCACGAGCGTCTCGGACAGCGCATGGAAATCCGTGAAAGGCTCGAACGGCTTCCCCTGCTCGGTCAGGTAGAGAGCCAGGCCCGCGGTCGCGAAGACGCGGTCGGAGGCGAGCGCGGCGCAGCGGTCCGAGTAGCCGTCGCCGACGTACACGACCTCACCCGCAGGTAGCAGCGAGCGCTTGCACGACTCGCCGCATTCCTCGCAGTCGTCCGGGTAGCGCCACTCGACGCGCCAGCCGTGGGCGCGTGCATCGACCCGGTTCGCGTGGAGCTCGACCTCGACGCCCTCGCGCTCGAGGACGGGCTCGATCAGCTCCTCGAACCCGCTCGAGACGACGTGTACATCCCAACCGGCCGTCTGTGCGCCGCGAACGAACCCGGCGAAACCTGCACGGACCTGCGCCTCGTCGAGCACCCAGTCGACTACCTCCTCGAGCGGAGCCGTGACCGGAACGAACTCGCGCACGATCACCTCGCGCAGCGGGAGCCGCCCCTCGTGGAGCCCGTCCTCGACCTCCTGGTAGACGGCCGGATCGCCGAACTCGAGCGCGATCCGGTCGAGCAGATCGGACTCGGTGACGGTCCCGTCGAAGTCGAGGACGACGGAGCGTGGTTGTTCCTGTTTTGGCTCGATGGCGTCACTCATTCGTGCGAATTTCCTCGTTACGATTGCGACGGGGAGGAGGTGGGCGGCGCCTTCAAATAGAGCGCCGGAGCGGCGCCGCGGCCCGCCGGCTCAGAGGTGCGACGTCGCCCCAGCCGGATCCTGGTCGTAGGTGTGCGTCTGGCCGGGCTCCTCGTACCACGAGTACGCGTACTGCCCGTCGTCCAGCTCGCCGGCGAGCGTCGAGAGCTTGAGCGGATGGAACGTGTCGCACATGACTGCCAGCTCGTGGGTCTCGGTCGCGCCGATCGACTTCTCGGCGAGCCCCGGCTGCGGCCCGTGCGGGATGCCCGACGGGTGCAACGTGACCGACCCGATCTCGATCCCCTTCCGCGACGAGAACTGGCCGTCGACGTAATAGATCATCTCCTCGCTCTGGAGATTCGAGTGGTGGTACGGGATCGGGATCGCGAGCGGGTCGAAGTCGAGCTTGCGGGGGCAGAACGAGCAGATGACGAAGTTCGGGCCGGCGAACGTCTGGTGCGAGGGCGGAGGCATGTGGATTCGCCCCGTGATCGGCTCGAAGTCGTTGATATTGAACGTCCACGGGTACAGGTAGCCGTCCCAGCCCACGACGTCGAACGGGTGGTAGTCGATCACGTAGTCCTGGTAGCCGTCGCGAACGCGGATCTTGAGGTTGAACTCGCCGCGGTCGCGGT
>VAXT01000040.1 GCA_005883245.1 Actinomycetota bacterium
CTGGTGGCGGTCGTGGTCGACGAGGAGGGCGCGCGGGTCGCCGGGCTCCCCGTCGCGGCGCTCAACGCGCTGACCGCCGCGCTCGCAGCGGTGACGATCGCGCTCTCGATGCGGGTGGTCGGCATCCTGCTGATCGCCGCGCTGATGGTCCTCCCCGTCATCGCCGCGTCGCGGATCGCGTGGAGCATGCGCGCCACGATGCTGATTGCGATGGGCATCGGGCTCGCGTCCGTGCTGACCGGCATCACCGTCGCGTACTACGCCGACCTGCCTCCCGGCGGGACGACGGTGCTCGTCTCTGCGGCTGCGGTGCTGCTCGCGGAGCTGGCGTCAGCGCCGGCGCATCTGCTCGACCGTCGGGTTCCGACCGAGCAGGTCGCCGGGCGGCAACCGTCAACACGCTCGTCTTCGCCTACGCCGGCGCTTCGCTTCCGGTGTTGTTGATCTTCTCGATCGGTGGAACGTCGTTTGCGGACGCGGTCAACTCGGAGGCGGTTGCCGGAGAAGTGATCGCCGCGTTGGTCGGCTCGATCGGCCTGATCGCCTCGATGCCGATCACGACCGCTCTTGCCGCGTTACTGGCGACGCGGATGAGCGATCACCAACTTGCGCTCGAGCACACGCACGCGCACTAGTGCGCTCAGGCTTACTTTGAGCGAGACCTATTTGGCGTTATCTTGGCGGTACTCGAACTCTTCGCCCTCGCCGAAGATCCTGTCTTGCAGCCAGCGGCGCGTTCCAGGGCCCGTCACGGGGTTGAAGAGGATCCCGAGCACGATCCCGGTCATGAGCAGGGTCGCGTTCCGGGCCGAGTGCGAGGTCTTGCCCTGGATGCGATCCGCGGCGCTGCGAAGGTCCTCGATCGCGTCGCGGAAGCTCTCCTGGATCTCCTCGTCGGTCGCAACGCGGGCTGCGGCCGTGGTGAGCTGGTTGCGCCCGCTCATGAGCTGGCTGTAGATCTCGCGCGCGGTCAGGATCGCGCTCTTCACGTCCTCTCGTACCCGCTCGTCCTTGAACGCTCGCTCGATGTAGGGCTTCACGTCGCTGGCGCGGTCGAGCGCCCGGTCCTGAAGCTTGGCCATCACTGGTCCTTTCGGCTGGTTGTCCCTGCGACTTTACCCGCCCTGATCGCTCACAAACTGGTTCTCGCTTCCCTGACCGGCGGCGGCTCACGCTCGGCGAAGCCGAGCTCCGCCACCGCCTCGCGCCGCTGACCGCCCTCCCGCGAGCGGTCCGTGTCGCCAAACACTGTCCCGCTCGCATACGAGCGCTCAGCGGCGCGTCAGGAAACCGAGAAACGCAACAAGCCAGGGAAGGATTAGCGTGAAGCTGCGGCCTTGCGCTCCTGCGACAGCGGACGCGCAGGCGCGACCTTCGGCAGCGAGCCTTCGAACGCGACTTCGAGCACTTCTTCGATCCAGTCCACGGGCACGAACTCGAGCTCCTCGCGCGTCTCGGGCGGGAGCTCTTCGAGATCGGACTCGTTCTCGCGCGGGAAGATCACCTTCGCGATCCCGGCGCGCTGCGCGGCGAGCACCTTCTCGCGGAGGCCGCCGATCGGGAGAACCTGGCCCGAGAGCGTGATCTCGCCGGTCATCGCGACCTGGTCGGAGACGGGCTTGCCGGTCGCGATCGAGGCGATCGCCGTTGCCATCGTGATCCCCGCGGAGGGGCCGTCCTTCGGCACCGCGCCGGCCGGAATGTGGAGGTGGACGTCGTTCTCGCCGAACCAGTTCGGGTCGATGCCGAGCTCGAGCCCGTGCGTCCGTACCCAGGAGTGCGCGGCCTGGGCCGACTCCTGCATGACCTCGCCGAGCTGGCCGGTCACCTTCAAGTGCCCGCCACCCGGATAGGCGGTCGCCTCGATGAAGAGGACGTCGCCTCCGACGGCGGTCACCGCAAGGCCGGTCGCAACACCCGGCTCGGACGTGCGCTTCCGGATGTCCGCGACGAAGCGGCGCGGTCCCAGCGACTCGCGGACGAACTTCTCGTCGGCGCTCATCTTCTCCGTCTCGCCCTCGGCGACACGACGCGCAGCCTTTCGGCACACGGCCGCGATCTGCCGCTCGAGCTGCCGAACACCGGCCTCGCGGGTGTACTCGCGGATGATCGTTCGCAGCCCCTTGTCGGTGAAGGTGAGCATCGAGCGCTTGAGGCCGTGCTCCTTGAGCTGCTTGGGCGCGAGGTACTTCTTGGCGATCCCGAGCTTCTCTTCCTCGGTGTAGCCCGAGAGCTGGATCACGTCCATCCGGTCGAGGAGCGGCGGCGGGATCGTCTCGAGCTGGTTCGCGGTGCAGATGAAGAGCACCTTCGAGAGATCGAACGGGAGGTCGAGGTAGTGATCGCGGAACGTCGAGTGCTGCTCGGGGTCGAGCACCTCGAGCATCGCGCTCGCGGGGTCGCCGCGCCAGTCCGCGCCCATCTTGTCGATCTCGTCGATCAGGAAGACCGGGTTCTTCGTCTATCTCCGCCTCGTCGCGAACGCCGCCGACGGAGATGCGGATGAACTTGCGGCCGAGCGTCTTCGCGATCGACTGGCCGAGCGACGTCTTGCCCACCCCCGGCGGGCCGACGAAGCACAGGATCGGGCCCGAGAGGTCGCCCTCCTTGAGCTTCGAGACCGCGAGGTACTCGATGATCCGCTCCTTGACCTTGTCCAGGTCGAAATGGTCGGCGTCGAGCACCTTGCGCGCCTCGACGAGGTCGAGGTTGTCCTCCGTCTCCTTGTCCCAGGGCAGGCTGAGGATCCACTCGACGTAGGTGCGGATGACGCCGTATTCAGCAGCCGCTGCCGGCAGCTTCTCGAGCCTCGCCAGCTCGCGGTCGACGGCCCTGCGCGCCTCCTCGGGCAGCTTCACCTCGTTGGCGCGGTTCCGGAGCTCCGTGATCTCGGCCTGCTCCGGGTCGGCCTCGCCGAGCTCCTCCTGGATCGCCTTCAGCTGCTGCCGGAGGAAGTACTCGCGCTGCGTGGACTCCATCTCGGAGACGACCTGGTTCTGGATCTTCGAGCCGAGCTCGGCGACCTCCAGCTCGCGGTTGAGGATGCCAAGCACTGCGCGCAGGCGGTTCTCGACGTCGTCCAGCTCGAGCAGCTGCTGCTTCTCCTCGGTCTTGAGGCGCAGCGTCGATGCGACGAGATGGCAGAGCGCGCTCGGGTCGTCGACGTTGGCCGCGGCGAGCGCGAGCTCCTCCGGGAGGTACGGAACGAGGCCGATCAGGCGTGCGAAGAACGTCTGGACGTTCTGCGAGAGCGCCTGGGTCTCGGGCGTCTCCTCGTAGACGTCGGGCACCTCGACGAAGCGGCCGAGCAGGTACGGCTCCTTCTGGAGCTTGTCGATCAGCCGGATTCGGCGGATGCCCTGGACGAGGATGCGGAGCGACCCGTCGGGGACGCGGATCATCTTCTGGACGACGGCGGCGGTGCCGATCTCGTACAGGTCGTCCCAGCCCGGCTGTTCGACCTCGGGATCCTTGGCCGCGACGAGCGCGAGCAGCCTGTTGCCCGCGACGGCGTCGTCGACGAGCCGGACGGAGCGCTCCTGGCCGATCGCGAGCGGGAGCACCGAGTCCGGGAAGACGACGGTGTCCTTGAGCGGGAGGACCGGCAGCTCGGACGGGAGCTCGACGTCCTCGACGTCGACCTGTTCGTCGAACAGCTCGCTCATCGCCTGCTCCTGCCGCTGACGGGGATCTCGATCCGCTCGGCGCTCGCCGGCTTCTTGGCCAGCGGCAGCACGATCGTCAGGACGCCGCGCTTGTACGTCGCCTTCGAGGCTTCGACGTCGATGTCCGCTCCCAGCGCGACCTGACGCGTGAAGCGGCCGTAGTCGATCTCCATCTGCTGGTAGATCCGGCCTGCGCAGCGCGGCCGGCGGCGCTCGCCCGAGACGATCAGCGTGCCCTCGTCGGCGAAGACCTGGATCTTGGCCGGGTCGACGCCTGCGAGCTCGACGATCACGTGGAACGCGGCGGGGCGCTCGGTCCGGTAGCAGTCGATCTGCGGCCGGAAGCCGCCCTGGCCGCGCGCGAAGCGGGGGACCTGCCAGAGGTCGTTGAACAGCTCTTCCATTTCGACGCGGAGTCGGTCGATGGGGTCACGAGGCATGGCACCCGATGGTAGCGAGGGAGACCCGTTTGACGACGTGGCTAGTCGTTACTAACCTAGCCTGCGCTAACGGCCGAGAAGGCTCCGGCGACGAGCAGTATCACGCCGAGCCCTCCTACCCGTACGATCCCGCGGACATGAAGGGCGTCATCCTCGCCGGCGGCACCGGAAGCCGCCTCCATCCGCTGACGCGGATCACGAACAAGCACCTGCTGCCGATCTACGACCGGCCGATGGTCACGTACGCGATCGAGGCGCTCGTGTCCGGTGGGCTGACGGAGATCATGGTCGTCACCGGCGGCACGCACGCGGGCGAGTTCTTCCGGCTCCTCGGCGACGGGCACGAGCACGGGATCGGGCTCCTCCAGTACGCGTACCAGGAGCGTGAGGGCGGGATCGCGGAGGCGCTGGGGCTCGCGGAGCGGTTCGCGGCCGGCGACCGGGTGCTCGTGATGCTCGCGGACAACGTCTTCGGGCGGTCGATCAAGCCGGCGATCGAGAACTTCGAGCGTCAGGAGCGGGGCGCGCGAATCGTGCTCTCGAAGGTCGAGGAGCCGGAGCACCTGCGGCATCTCGGGGTCGCCGAGCTGAATGGAGAGAAGGTGGTGCGGATCGTCGAGAAGCCGGAGCAGCCGCCCAGCGACTACGCGGTGACCGGGCTCTACTTCTACGACGCGTCCGTCTTCGAGTTCCTTCCGTCGCTGTCGCCTTCGGCCCGCGGCGAGCTCGAGATCACCGACGTCAACAACTGGTTCGTCGAGCAGGGCCTGATGGAGTACGACGTCGTCGAAGGCTTCTGGGGCGACGCGGGCGAGTCGATCGATGCCTACTACGAGGTCAACGACTACGTGCGCGAGAACGGCGCCAACCGGTGATCGAGGGGCTGCGCCGGATTCCGCTGCAGCGCTTCGAGGACGAGCGCGGCTGGTTCGTCGAGCTCAACCGGGCGAGCTGGCACGAGAAGGCGATGCGCCAGACGAACGTCTCGTTCTCGCGTGCGGGCGTGATCCGCGGTCTGCATTTCCACGAGCGCGGGCAGGACGACCTCTTCGTCTGCGTGCAGGGGAGGGCGCGGGTCGTCGTGCTCGACCTGGAGAGCGGCGAGACGTTCACCGAGGACATCGGAGACGAGAACCCGGTCGCGATCTACGTGCCCGGACGTTGCGCACACGGATTCGAGGCGCTGACCGACCTCTTGTTCTGTTACCACGTGACCGAGGAGTACGACCCGGAGGATCCAGACGAGCACGTAGTGCCGTGGGACGACCCGCGGGTCGTCGACCTGTGGAGCACGAGATCGCCGATCCTGTCGGAACGGGACCAGGCCGCGTCCTGATCACCGGCGCCGGCGGGCAGCTCGGGGCCGCGCTGGCCGAGGTCTTTCCGCGGGCTGATGCGCTCACGCGCGACCTCTACGACATCACCACGTCGACAATCGACTTCAGCCCCGGTCTCGTGCTTCACGCGGCGGCATGGACGGCGGTCGACGACGCTGAAGGTCATCCCGTGCAAGCCGAGCTCGTGAATGTCCAGGGCACGCGAAACGTGGTCGCGCTCGGCGTGCCGGTTGTCTACTACTCGACGGACTACGTGTTCGACGGCTCGAAGGCGGAGCCGTACGTGGAGTCGGACGAGCCCAGGCCGCTCTCGGTCTACGGGCGAACGAAGGTCGGAGGCGAACGCGAGGTGCGCGACGGCTGGATCGTCCGCTCCTCGTGGCTATTCGGCTGGACGAGCAAGAACTTCGTGCGGACGATGCTCGAGCTCGGTGCCAGGCAGGACGAGGTCGCGGTCGTCGACGACCAGCGCGGCTCGCCGACGTTCGTCGGCCATCTCGCCGAGGCGACGAAGGACGTTCTCGAGCTTCCCCAGGGCACATATCACGTGGCCGCGGCAGGCGATTGCACGTGGGCCGAGTTCGCCGAGGCGATCTTCGAGGAGGCCGGCCTCGATTGCCGAGTGCGCCGGATCACCACCTCAGAGCTGGGCCGCCCGGCTCCGCGCCCCGCGAACTCGGTCCTGCGCAGCGAGCGCGGCGCCCCGATCCTCCCGCACTGGCGCGAAGGCCTCCGAGCCTGCCTAACCCGCCTCTAAAAGACGTGTCCTGGGACCAGGTCCCAAGACAGGTCCGGCGCTGCCATGTCCTGGGACCAGGTCCCGGGACAGGGCTGTTAGCGCCAGGCGGTTTCTTCGACCTGCAGGCGCTCCCGAAGCGGTTCCCACCAGCCACGGTTGGCCGCGTACCACTCGACCGTCTCGCGGAGGCCGTCCTCGAAGCCGATCTCCGGCTCCCAGCCGAGCTCTCGGCGGAGCTTCGAAGAGTCGAGCAGGTAACGCCGGTCGTGGCCGGGCCGGTCGGGGACGATCGTCTTCAGCGACTCCGGCTTCCCGGTCAGCTCCAGCACGCGGTCGGCAATCTCCTCGATCGACGCCTCGACGCCCGAGCCGACGTTGTACGTCCCGCCCGCCTCACCCTGCGCGAGGACGAGATCGATCGCCCGGCAGTGGTCGCGCACGTGCAGCCACTCACGCTTGTTCTGCGTCGACGCGTACATGGGGAGCGGCCGCTCGTCGAGCGCGTTCGTCACGAAGAGCGGAATCACCTTCTCCGGGAACTGGAACGGCCCGTAGTTGTTCGAGCAGTTCGTGATCGTCGTCTGCAGCCCGAACGTCTCGCGATAGGCGCGCACGTAGTGGTCCGCGGCCGCCTTCGATGCGTTGTACGGCGTGCGCGGCCGGTACGGCGATTCCTCGGTGAACGACGCGTCCGAGTCGAGCGGAAGGTCGCCGTAGACCTCGCAGGTCGAGATGTGGTGAAAGCGCCCGATCTCCGCCCGGCGCGCCGCCTCGAGCAGGAGCTGCGTGCCGAGGACGTTCGTCCGCGCGAACAGCCCGGGATCGACGACCGCGAGGCTGTTGTGCGACTCGGCCGCGAAGTTGACGACGACGTCGATCGCATGCTCACGGAGCACGTTCTCGACGATGTCCAGGTCGGCGATGTCCGCCTGGACGAACGGAACGCGCTCCTCGGTGCCCTCGAGGTTGGCCCGGTTACCGGCGTAGGTTAGGAGGTCGAGCGCGACGATCGAGTCGTCGGGATGCCGCTCCAACCAGTAGTGGACGAAGTTGGAGCCGATGAACCCGGCCGCGCCGGTGACGAGGATCCGCACGCGCGCATCGTACGCGTCATTCCTCGTGCTTCTTGCCCTTGCCGTGACCCTTGACGTTCCCTCGCTGGCACAGCCTCTCGGCCTGTCGAATCTCCGGCCGGTTGCCCTGGAGCTGCCGCGAGCGCTCGAGGTGCTGGAGCGCTTCGTCGCACTGCCCGAGCTGAGCCAGAGCCGCCCCCAGGTCGTACTCCGCGTACGCCTCGTAGACGGCCCCGCTGCCGAGGAGCGCCGCGACGGCCTGGCGCGCGACCCGCTCCGCACCTGCGGCGTCGCCCGACCGAAGGAGCGCAGTCGCTTGATCCGTCTGCGCGTGCCCGCTCGGAGCCGCCGGCGGCGGTGGTGGAGGAGGCGGCGGCGGCGGAGCGGGCGGCGGTGGGTTGGCGACCGTCGTCCGGCCGCTCGTGGTCTGCTGCGCTCCCTGCTGGCCGTCTCCGCTCGTGAACAGCGCCGCCAGACCCGCGCCCGCGAGCAGCGCCGCTGCGACGACGGCCGCGACGAGCGGCCAGATCGACCTCCGCTCGGCCGGGAGAACACGGGTCGTCGCCGCCCCGCCCTCCAGCGCCTCCCGCAGCGCACCGGCGAAGAGGGACGCCGTCTCGAACCGGTCGCGCGGATCCTTTGCAAGCGCGCGCCGAAAGACCGGGTCGAGTTGCGGCGAGATCGACGGCACCTCCGCCTGGACGTGCGCCGCCGCCTCGGCGGTCGGGCTCTCCGACTCGAATGGCCTGCGCCCCGTCAGGAGCTCGTACGCGACCACCGCGAGCGCGTAGCGGTCGCTGGCCGGCGTCGCGCGATCGCCGCGCGCCTGCTCGGGCGAGAGGTAGCCGGCCGTCCCGAGCACGGTTCCGGTCAGCGTCAGCGAATGCAGCCCGGCCGCGCTCGCGATCCCGAAGTCGGCCACGCGGACGTCCCCGTCCTGGCCGAGCAGCAGGTTCCCCGGCTTCACGTCCCGATGCACGACGCCCTGCCGATGCGCGTCGTCCAGAGCGGCAGCCGCCTGCTCGATCCACATGAGCGCGTCGCCGGTCGGCGGCGCGCCCTCCCGCAGCCGGTCCTCGAGCGACCCGCCGCCGAGAAACTCCATCACGATGAAGGGCCGCCCGTGCCACTCTCCGACGTCGAAGATCGTGACCGTTCCCGGCTCGCCGGAGAGCCTCGCTGCGGCCAGAGCCTCGCGCGTGAATCGCGCGCGGAGCGCCTCGTCGCGAGCGTATCGCTCGGCGAGCACCTTGATCGCGACCGTCCGCCCGAGAACGTCGTCCTCGGCGCGGAAGATCTCGCCCATGCCGCCATAGCCGATCCGCGAAGGTCGGCGATACCGGGGGGGCAGGAACTCGTCCGGAGAGCGCATCAGGGCCTCGACCCTTCCATAGCCGAAGCCGGACCGTGAGAAACCTCTCGATTGCTGGGCCTTTCTGAACTTCCTGTAAAGAGGAGCGCCGTCTTCAGAACGATGCGATAGCCTCAATTGGCCCTGGGTCGACCCCCTGAGGGCACCGGCCTCCGGAGCCGAAAATCACTGCGACATGGCTCGTACAACGTTTCTCGCCGCGCTCGTCGTCACCGCCGTTCTCGCCGGTGCCTCTTCGGGCGCCGCGAGGCCGTCGGCTCAAAAGTCCCCGCCCGGCTCGCCCGTCTTCGTAATCAGCGGCCGCGGCTGGGGGCACGGCGTCGGGATGGCCCAGTGGGGCGCGCAGGGGTTTGCGCAGCAGGGCTACTCGTACGACGAAATCCTCGCCCACTACTACCACGGGACGACTCTCGGGCAGGCCTCGATAACCAAGGTGCGCGTCTTCCTCG
>VAXT01000041.1 GCA_005883245.1 Actinomycetota bacterium
CACGTCTTCGACCCGGCACACGATCTCGCCGAGCCCTGGTACGTCGCCAAGGGACTTCGGCTCTCGCGGCAGGTACTCGTCCGCCAGGCGGGTAAGCGCGTCCTCGCGCGTTGCGTCGACCGTGATCCTGCCCTCGTCGACGAACAGCACCCGGCTGCAGCGCTCGAGCGGCAGCGCGGGCCGCTGCTCCGAGACGAGCACTGCCGCGCCGAGCTCGCACGCGACGTCGAGGATCTCGGCCGCTCCTTCAGGGTCGAGCTGCGACGTCGGCTCGTCGAGGACGAGCAGCTTGGGCTCGAGCGCGAGCACCGCGGCCAGGCAGATGCGCTGGAGCTCGCCCGCGGAGAGGGTCTCGGTCCGGCGCTCTGCGAGCCGGGCGGCGCCGACATCGGCGAGCGCTGCGTGGGCCCGCGGCCAGATCTGGTCCGGCGGCGTCCCGACGTTCTCAAGGCCGAACGCGACTTCGTTGGCGACGCGCCCGAAGACGACCTGGTTCTCGGGGTCCTGAAAGAGCATGGCGACCGCGCCCGCGAGATCGGCCGGCCGGAAGCGCCGCGTGTCCATGCCGGCGACGACGACGCGACCCTCGAACCGACCGCCGTGGAAATGAGGAACGAGACCGGCGAGCGCGCGCAGGAACGTCGACTTGCCAGAGCCGGACGGGCCAAGCATGGCCACGATCTCGCCCGGCTCGAGCGAGAGCGAGACATCCGAGAGCGCAGGCTGCTCCGCCTCGGGATACGCGAAGGTGAGGTGCTCGACCTCGGCTAGAGCCATATCGCCCCCAGGACGAGAAGGACCGCGGCGACCAGCGCGAGCCGGTCGAGTCGCGTCCACGGCGCGGACGGCGCCCGCGTCCGGCCGACACGTCCGAAGCCACGCGCCTCCATCGCCTCGGCGAGGTTGAGCGCCCGCTCGAGCGAACCGGCGACGAGCGGCGATAGCAGGCGTGCTCGGCCGCGGAGGCCGTCGACCTCGAGCCCGCGGCCCCGCAGGGCTTCCGTGAAGCCGGCCGCGTCGCGCTCCAGGGTCGGGACGAGCCGCGTCGCGAGCCCCGCGGCGAGCACCGACCGACGCGCGAATCCCGCCGCCTGGAGCAGCCGGTCGAGGTCGAGCAGCAGCGCGTAGGCAGCGAACGCGAGACCGACGGCGGCGAGCCGAAGCGCCTGGATTCCCGCCGCGGCGATCTCCTCGCTCGTCACGTCGAGGTAGCCGACGACCGGGATCTTCGGGCCATCCCAGATGACGTGCGTCCCCACTTGCGAAACGAGCGGGCTGAGCAGGAAGACGGACAGCGCCGACCCGAGCGTGCCGACGAGATACAGCCGGCGGCGGCCGCGCGGGGCTCTGAGACAGAGGAGCAGGAGGCCTATCGCGATCGCCGCGACGACCCACCCGCGGTCGGTGATCAGCGCGACGGCGGCGAGCGCGGCGAGGAGAGCGGCTGCCGGGACCGGGCTCACGGCACCTGGTACCTGAATCGGTAGCGACCGGGGCGACGCGCAAGCGCCTTTGCGTCTCCGGCGAAGACGAAGCGCACCGGCGAGCCGGCGTCGGCCGAATTGCGCAGCGAAGCCGTGAATTGCTCTCTGCCTCTTACTGTGTAAAACACATTCGCGTCCTCGGGAGGCTTGTCCGAGAGGGGCGCGACCGAGGTGGCATGGAGGAGGCGTCCGATCGCCCGGGCGCCCACGGCCTGGCCCGCCGCGTACCGAACCGCGACTGGACGCACGTGCCCCGCATAGCCGTGCAGGAAGGGCTCCGGGAACGCGCCTACGACCACCGGCTCGCGCATCTCCCCGCGCCACGACCGGAAGTCCCACCACTCGACGTCGCCCGCGTGCAGACGGTAGTCGGCGGCGCTCCGATCGGCCTCGATCCCGTTCAGGAACCAGAACCAGTCGCGCTGCTTCGACGCGTCGCCGTCGATGCCCTCGACGGACTGCACGAACCGTCCGCCGTACCTCGTCTTCACGTCGAGCTCCCGGTCGAGTGCCTGCATCGCCGTCAGCCCGGCCGGAACGGTCCGCTCGGCGAGCATGGTCGCTCCCCGATCACGCGTGACCCACAGCGTCGCGCTTCCAGAGCCCGTGCGCTCGCGACCGCATCCCGGCAGGAGGACGAGCGCAAGGGCGACGAGGACGACACCACGCTTCACGTGAGCGCGTTCGAGCGGACCGCGTTCGGCAGCGTCGCCCGGACGAGCCCCCGGTGCTTTCCGACGCAGCCGCGACCGGCGCGCGTCTTCACGCTCCGACCGTCGACGAGGAGCCGCGCGCCCGTCGCCGGGCTCGACACGCCCTGGTCGTTCTGCGAGAGCACCGTGTAGCAATTGCGCGCCGAACGCCTGCGCAGGAGCAGCGTCGGTGACCCGCCGGTTTCGCTGAAGGTCGACCAGTACCAAAGCACTGTGTCGCCGTCCTTCACAGTCGCCTGGTCTGCGCCGACCGGCGGCGATACGCCGTTGATCTTGAAGCTCCACCCGCTCGTCCCGGCGCCCGGGTAAAGCCCGATCTGGTCTACGAACGGCCCGAACGAGGTTTGACGCACGTGGTAGTAGAACTCGCCGGCGACGCTGGCGGTGTCGAGCGCCGCGAGGGCGTTCGAGCCGGTCGTCAGCGTCGACTGCGTCGCTCCGAAGATGGTCGTCGTCTTGCCCTCGACGCGCACCTTCACGCGCACGCCGAGCGCCGGAGCAGCCAGCGCGCAGGCGAGCAGCGCGACGCCAGCCAGGATGATGAGTCGTCGAAACACGAATCCTCCTTCCGCGAGGGGTTCGAGGCTTGCGGCTACGCGGAAGGTCTTCTGACTCGGGGCTCCCCCCTCCGCCACCTTCCCGGCCTCGCGGCCAGTGGTCTTCGGCGGAGGAGCAACTCCCCTCACAGCGGCGGGACCGTCCCGGATTCGCACCGGGTTCCCTGCCGCGTACCGTTGGGCGACCCTATCATGACCCGATGCCGAGCTCGCGGGCGCTCTCGCTCTGGCTGCCCGTGATCGTCTGGGCGGCCGTCATCTTCACGTTCTCGTCGATCCCGAGCCTGGGCACGGGCCTCGGCGTCTGGGACACGATCCTGCGCAAGGGCGCGCACATGACCGAGTACGCGATCCTCGGCTTGCTGCTCCTGCGGGCGATGGGCCGGGAACTGCCGGCGTTCGCCGTCGGGATCGGCTACGCGATCACGGACGAGATCCATCAACACTTCGTCCGCGGCCGTCACACTTCGCCGATCGACGTCGTCATCGACACCCTCGGCCTGGCGATCGGGATCTTCCTCGTCCGTCGGCTGTTTCGGACACGTCCGTTGCCTGGCACCAGCCATGCCCAATGAAGCCAGTGGCGATCGAGCTCGACGTCCTCGGCGACACCCGGCCGCTCTGGAACGACTGGCTCGCGGACGCTGCTCGGCGCTTCCACTCGATCTCGCCGCTCGATCCGACCAAGCTTCCCGAGGACCGGGCAGCCGCGGCTGAGGCGCTCGACACGTGGGCCGAGGACGGAGTGGGTGACTGGCGATCCGCCCTCGGCCGCTTCGCCGAGGACCGGGCTCCGGTGTACCTGCGTCCAGACGCGGAGATCAGCGCCCTGCTCCGAGAGCTCGCCGCGCGCGGCCACCGGCTCGGCGTGTTCACGGACGCGCCCGAGGCACTGGCGCGAATCGCGGTCGCCCAGCTCGGAGCCGACCGCCGCATCGAAGCGCTCGAGACCGGAGCCGGAGCGCTCGATCGCCTGCTGGAGCGGCTCGGCCCGGACACGCTCGTCGTTCGGGAGCGATCCGCCCTCCCCGTAGAATTGGCGCGGTGAGGGAGAACGAAATCGGCGATCGCCAGCTCGACGCCCTGCTCGAGCGCCTCGACCGCATGAACGCTGAGCTACAGGCTCTGAATCGCCGGCTCGACGCCGGCGAGCACCTGGCGCCGATCGTCTACGAGATCCGCGCGCTCAACGAGTCGCTGCAGGCGCTCGCATACGCCGCTCTCGGGCAGACGGCGCCGCAGGTCCGCCGCCGCCGAGCGGGCTAGCCGGTCGTCATGCGTCGAATGATCCGTGCGGTCAAGATCCTCGCCACGGACGGGCGGATCCCGCGTCCCCTGCGCGGCGCCGCCGCCTTCGGGGTGCTACCGATTCCGGGGCCGGTCGACGAGGCCGCGCTGCTCCTCGTCGGGGCACTCCTCTGGCTCTTCTACCGGGAGCGGCTCACCGAGGCCTGGCAGCAGGCGGCCTAGCCGCCGAGGCGTCGCTTGCGATGCCGCCACCAGGAACTGACCGGTCGATGCCTTTCGAATCCCGCGCTACGGCGCTAGGCGGTAGACGTTCCCGCTCTGCACGGACGCGAGGTACAGCTCTCCGCGCGCGTCCTCGCCGAACGTCGCCAGCCCGTCGACCGTGAACGGCTCCGTGCGGTACGAGTCGCTCCCGCCCGCGAGCGTGCTGTGGATCCTGTTCACGCAGTTGTCGCCGAAGAAGTACCGGCCCTTCGCCGCCGGGACCGCGCTGCCCCGGTAGACGAACCCGCCGATCACCGAGCAGTACGGCCCGTTCGGCAGGACGACGTACGGAAACACGAGGTGCCCGGCCGCGTTCGGCGTCTGGCTCGGCGTGTACCGCGACCTGCCCTCGTAGACGCGCCACCCGTAGTTCTCGAGGCCCGGAGTCCCGCGCTTCGTGTAGTCGAGCTCCTCCCA
The DNA here is from genome assembly GCA_005883245.1 of Actinomycetota bacterium. Taxonomy (GTDB): domain Bacteria; phylum Actinomycetota; class Thermoleophilia; order Gaiellales; family Gaiellaceae; genus VAXT01. Next base: position 4,684 of record VAXT01000041.1, read on the forward strand.
TGAGTCCTGGCCGACGTCGCCGATGTAGAGGTCGCCCGTCTGGCGGTCGAATGAGAAGCGCCACGGGTTCCGCAGGCCGTAGCCGACGATGAGCGGTTGCGGGTGCCGCCGGCCGACGTTGAACTTGAGCAGCTTGCCGAAGGTCGACCGCAGGTTCTGGGCACGGTTCTCGGGGTCGCCGCCGGAGCCGCCGTCTCCCGTCCCGGTGTAGAGATAGCCGTCCGGGCCGAAGAGGAGGTCTCCGCCGTTGTGATTCGGGTACGGGTCGTCCTGGAAGAAGATCTGGCGCAGCCGCTTCGGCTTGCGCGAGAGCCCGCGCGACTTGTACTCGACGATGCGCGCGTCGCCGTTGCGGTCGGTGTAGTCGACGTAGAAGTGCCGGTCCTTCGCGTACTTCGGGCTGAAGGCGAGGCCGAGAAAGCCCTGCTCGCCGCTGTCGAGGACGAGTGAGCGGATGTCGAGGAACGGCCGCGCGCGAAGCCGTCCGCGGACGATCACCCTGATCCGGCCCACCTTCTCGACGACGTAGACGTTGTTCGGCTCGTTCCGGGGAGCCGCCACGTCCACGGGCTCGGTGAGCCCGCTCGCGACCCGCACGATCCGCAGCTGGCTCTTCTGCTCGGAACCGTCGCGTGCCGCCAACGCAATCGCCGCAGCGAGCGCAAGCGTGGCGAGGGACACTGCGGCGAGGGCGATGCGTCGCATGGCGGAGCTACTTCTTTAGCAGAACCCGCCTCAGCTCGTCCTCCTTGCCCGGCTCGAGGATCGCGAGCACCTGGTCGCCGGGCTGGAGCTCGGTGTCGTGGTCGGGAATCTCCGCGCGGCCCCCGCGCATGACCGAGATCAGCCGCGAGCCGCTCGGCAGCTTGAGGCCTGAGACCCGCTTGCCGGCCGACGGAGAGCTCTTGTCGATCTGCACCTCGACGATCTCGAGGTTCTCCTTGCGCAGCTCGAGCAGATGGATCAGCTCGTGCTCGGGAACCTCGTGTTCGATCAAGGCCATGATCGTCTGCGTCGCGCTGATCGTCGGCGAGATCCCAAGGAGGTCGAAGTGCGGCTCGTTGCGCGGATCGTTGACGCGCGCGATCACCTTCGGAACGCCGTAGCGCTCACGCGCCATCTGGCAGATGACCATGTTGTCCTCGTCGTCTCCCGTGACGGCAACGACGAGGTCGGGCGGCCGCGCGATGCCCGCCCGCTCGAGAACGAAGATCTCGGTCGCGTCACCCACGATCGCAGCGTGCTCGAACTCCTCCTCGAGCTCGGCGAAGCGGTCGCGCCGCTGCTCGATGATCGTCACCTCGTGGCCGATCCGGCGCAGCGTACGCGCGACGTTCGAGCCCACCTTGCCGCCGCCGGCGACGAGGACGAACATCAAGAGGCGGCCGCGGGAGCGCGCAGCGGCTTGACCGAGCACGACTTCACGGCCTCGGTCAGTACCTCGATCGCGGTCGACGTCGGCGACACGGTGCGCAGGCCGAGCGTGGAGTAGAGCTCCGCGCGCGCCGGGTCGAGGATCCGGACGACCGTGCACTCGATCCCGAACCGCTTCTGCGCGACCTGGCCGACGACGATGTTCGTGTTGTCGCCGTTCGTGGCCACGACGACCGCGTCCGCTTCCGCGATCCCCGCCTCGCGGAGGACGTTGACGTCCATCCCGTGCCCGACGACGAAGCCGCCCGACCAGTGCTCGCCGAGCCGGGCGAGCGCCTCTTCGTTCTCGTCGATCGCGGTCACGTCCCAACCGCTCTTCGTGAGCTTCTTCGCAACGGCAGAGCCGACGCGGCCGCATCCGACGACGATCGCCTTCATCCTCAGCTCAGATTAACTCACGCCAGGGATTCCTCCAGAACGCCCTGCGGGTAGGCGATGACCATCACCTCGCAGGGGGCCTTCCGGAGGACGTAGTCGACCGTCGGGCTGAAGAACCGCGACTGGCGGCGCCAGCGCGGAGCCGAGCCGACGACGATCAGGTCGACGTCATGATCGACGGCCTCGTGGACGATCGCCTCGCCGATCGCGCGGCCGCGCACGATGTGCACCTGGATCGGGATCCTCTGATCCGCCGCGAGCAGCTTTGCCTCGGCAAGTGACGCCTCGGCCTGCTCCTCGGCGTCGATCATCTCGGCGTCGATCGGCAGGTCGAGTGGGACCCGGATCACGTGCAGGACGTGCACCTCGCAGCTCTGCTCCTCGGCGAGCCGGAACGCGGTGCCGAGCACCTCCTCGCCGATCAGGCCGATCTTCATGGGGATGAGGATGCGCCCGTAGGCGCCTTCGAGCTCGGAGATCGGCCCGACGATGCGCGCCGCTTCGTGGGTGAGGAACGCGAAGATCCAGATCACGAAGGTGAGCGGCGCACCGATCAGCGCGGCCACGGGAACCTCGGTGCCGCGGATGCGCACGTTGCCGGGTGCCCGGTACGGGCGCTCGAGGTTCGGCTCGGTGTAGCGGAGGCGCACGACGGCGACCTGAGCCGCCGTGAACGCGATCAGGACGCCGAAGCTGTACAGGCTCGCGAGGAAGCGCACCGGGTCGTTCGCGGCCTTTGCGATCAGGAGGATCCCCGCGGAGATGGCGGCCGTCGAGACGATTGTCGCCGGCGAGATCAGCGTCCTGCGGCTGAGGCGCCCGAACGCACGCGGGAGCATGTCGTGTCGCCCGAGGGAGTAGGCGAGACGCCCCGCGCCGGAGAACGAGGTCGTGATCACGGCGACGAGGATCACGACGCCCGTCAGGCCGACGAAGACCCGCAGGACGTCGACGACCCCGTCGGGCAAGTGCCCCGTGAAGGCGTCGGCGACGCCCACGAGCGGCGCGCGCAGCCATCGCGTTCCGAGCTGCGTCTCCGGATCCGCGGGATACGCCGAGAGCGCGACGAGAGCGATCAGGAACGAGACGACCACCGCTCCGCCGATCCCGACGAAGAGGCTTCGCGGGAGCGTGCGGCCCGGCTCTCGCGTCTCGGCGGCCAGGTTCGCGACCGTCTCCAGCCCCGTGTAGGCGAGCATCGCCACGGGAATCGCGAACGCGATCGAGGACCACGTGGGCGCGGTTCCGAGGTTGGTGCCCTTGCTCAGGTTGTCGACCGAGAAGAGCAGTGGTATCCCGAGCACGATCAGGAGCAGCAGCCCGACGAACGTGACCGCCGCGATCGCGATCGCGAGCTTGTAGAGGCTCGGCCGCCGCACGAAGCGCACCGCGGCCATCACGCAGATGATCGCGATGCCGACGAAGAGGTCGGTCGGGCTCGTCGTCAGCGCGTTCCAGCCCACAGCGTTGCCGAGGTAGTGCGGGACGAAGAGCGCGGCGAGCGCAATCACGATCACGTAGTCGAGGAAGATCGCCCAGCCGGTGAGGAACCCGAGCTGGTCATTGAAGGCGCGCCGGACGAAGGTCGCGGCGCCGCCGGTCTCGGGCAGCGCCGCGGTTCCCTCCGCGTACGAGAGCGCTACGAGGAGGAACAGCGACCCGACCGCGAGCAGCACCCACGGCGTCAGGCCGAGCGCGTCGAGCGCGACGATGCCGAGCGCGAAGAAGAGGGACGAGGCGATCTCGCCGTATGCAACTGCAGCCAGCGAGGGCGTCTCGATGACCCGCTGGAGGCCTGGAAGCTTCCTAGCCACGAGTCAGCGCCTCCGTTTCTGGGGGCGTTCCTCGGTTTCCTGACGTGGCGCTGAGTGCCCGTATGCGAGTGGGACAGTGTTAGTCACACGGCCCGCTCGCAGGAGGGCGCTCAGCGGCGCGAGGCGACCTGCGGAGCCCGGCTTCGCCGGGTGGGAGCGGGTCGCCGGTCAGGGAAGCGAGGTTCCTAGCCAACTCGGGTCGAAAGGTACAAGCGGAGGAAGCCGGCGACGATCAGGAGCGCGCCGAGGAAGAGACCCAGCCCACCGCCGATGCCGCCGGTGATTGTGCGCACGACGAGGCCGATCCCGAGCACGATCAGGATCACCGACAGGATTCGCGCGGCCACGCGAGGCGCCTACGCGGCCTGCCGGCCGGCGACGACCGCGACCCGCGTCGGCGCGTTCCGCAGCACGTAATCGACCGTGCGCCCGAAGATCGGCTTGCCGCCCTTCACCTTCGTCCGCGGGGCTCCGAGGATCACCACCTCTGCGTCTCGGCGCGCCGCTTCCTCGACGATCGCGGGCCCAGCGCTGCGCGCTCGCTCGAGCCGGCTCGTGATGTGGACGCCCGCGTACGTCTCGAGCAGCGCCTGCGCCTCGTCGAGGATCTGGTCGGCGATCTCCTGGCGCTCACGGAGCTCGGCGTCGAGCGGCTTGTCCAGCGGCACCTCGAGCACGTGGAGGATGACGATCCGCGCCCGGCGCTCCGAGGCGAGCCGCGCGGCCGCGACCAGCGCCTCCTCCGACTCGACCGTGCGCAGCACCGGGACGAGGATCGTGCGGTACTCGACCTCGAGCCCGAGCACGATCGCCGGGGCGCGGACGGTCTCGCGCAGCGGCACTCCCAGCCGTCTCCGGTAGATCACGTACACGATGAACCCGATCGCGAGCCAGCCGAAGCCGACCCAGCGGGTGTTCGCCTCCTGGACGACGACGACGATCCACGCGGCACCTGTACCGAGGCTGCCGAGGATCGCGAACAGCGGCCAGTCGATTCCTCCCAGGCGAAGGTTCGGCCGCGAGCGGTAGACGAGCTCCTCGTCGCGTCCTTTGACGCGGAGCGCGACGACGGCGACGTGGGCGATCGTGAACGACAGCATCGCGCCGAATGCGTACATCGTCCCCAGGAAGTTCGTCTTCCCGGGCAGGATGACTGCGATCGAGGCGACGCCGGCGAAGACGACGAGCGCGAGCCAGGGCGTCTGGAAACGCGGGTGCAGGCGCCGGAACACCTCGGGCAGCTGCCGGTAACTGGCCATCGCATACGTGATCCGCGAGGCGCCGATCACTCCCGCGTTCGTCGCGACGAGCAGGATCGTCGCCGCGAGCAACCCCACGTAGATCTCCAGCCCGTGCTCGACGGCCCCGTGCAGGTTCAGGTTCTTGACCAGCCCGAGAACCGGGTCGTTCGCATAGCCCTTGGGCGGCGGCTCACCGAGCAGCGTCTCGCCGTTCTTCACGGGCAGGGCCGAGAGCGCGATCAGCGGAAGCGTGAAGTAGATGGCGAAGACCGCCACCGCGACGAGCCGGATCGACCGCGGGATGTCACGAGGCGGGTCGCGGGCTTCCTCGGACAGATTCGAAACCGTCTCGATTCCGGTGTACGCGATCATGGCCACGGGAATCGCGAGGAAGAACGAGCTCCACGTGGGAGTGACGCCCCAGTGCACGTTGTCGACGAGGATCGTTGGGTTGAAGATGAGCGCGAAACCGATGACCACGAGCAGGAGCTGCGTCCCGAAGTCGATGAGGGCGAGGAAGACGTTCAGGCCCGCCGCCTCCTTGATCCCGACGATGTTGATCGCGACGAGGATCAGGATCACGGCGGCGCCGCCGATGATGTCCCACGGGTTGGTCTTCAGCGGCTCCCAGAAGATCGAGAGGTAGTGGGGGACGAAGAACGCCGAGATGGCGATCGTGATTACGTAGTTGAGCATCTGGGCCCACGCGGCTCCGAAGCTGACGAGCTCGTCGAACGCGTGTCGCGCGAAGCTCGAGGAGCCTCCCGCTTCCGGGTAGCGGACGGTTCCTTCCGTATACGTGAGGGCCGTGGCGGCGAAGATCAGGCCCGCGATCACGAAGACGACGGGCGTGAGGCCGAGCGCGAAGACGGCCGTGACGCCGAGCGCGTAGTAGATCGACGAGCCGACGTTTCCGTACGCGG
>VAXT01000042.1 GCA_005883245.1 Actinomycetota bacterium
TCCGAGCTCACGGCGCTCGTCGCCGAGCACGGCATCGACCTGATCGTGCCTCTGACCGACCTCGACCAACTGATCCTCGCACGCTCCCGCGACGAGATCCCCGCCGCCGTGCTCCTCTCCCCGGCCGACGTGGTCGAGCAGATGGGCGACAAGTACCTCGCCCACGGCGCCTTCGACCGCCTCGGGCTCGCCTCTCCCCCGAGCTGGCTCCCGGAGAACGTGCCCGCAGAGGTCCGCTTCCCGGTCGCCGTCAAGGCCCGTGAAGGCTTCGGCTCGCGCCACATCTACCTCGCGAACGACCGCGCCGAGCTCGAGTTCCACCTCGAGCGCACGCCCGTGTCCTCGTTCGTCCAGTCGTGGTGCCTCGGCGAGGAGTTCTCGGTCGACGTCTTCTCCGACTTCGCGGGCACGTGCCTGAACGCGATCCCGCGAACGATGATCGAGTCGAAGGGCGGCGAATCGATCAAGGGCATGACGATCAAGGACTGGGAGCTGATCGAGCACGGGCGCCGGGTCGCCGAGGCGCTGCCGATCTGGGGTCCTGCCAACATCCAGTGCTTTCGCGAAGAGGACGGGTCGCTGGTCGTCACGGACGTCAACCCGCGCTTCGGCGGCGCGTTCCCGCTCCCGCTCGCCGCGGGCAGCCGCTACCCGGAGCTCGCGCTCGCGCTCGCCGCGGGTGAGCGTCCCGAGCCGACGGTCGGCGAGTTCCGCGAGGGAGTCCTCATGACGCGCTTCTTCTCCGACCTCTGCCTGACCGAGGGCTCGGACGGCCGCCTCGAGCCGTTCGCCGAGGAGGTTCCGGAACCGGTCGCCAGCGAGCCGGGTGAGGCATGACCGCGACGAAAGATCGCCCCCGCACGCCACCCGATCTCGAGCCCGAGCGCGAGGTCGACTTCGGCCGCTACCTCGACGCTCTCGTCGCACGCTGGTGGCTCCCCGTGGCGGGGCTCGTCATCGGCGCCGCGATCGGGTACTTCCTGGCCCTCGGCGCGAAGGACGTCTACCGCGCGCAGGCGACGGTCTACGTCGGGACGCCGTTCGGCCCCAACGGCGCGAACCCGCTGAACACGATTGCGACGAACCCGAACACAGTGGGCCAGGTTGCGCGCGGACAGCAGACACTGCAAGAGGTCGCCCGATCGTCGGGGATGTCCCTACGGGAGCTTCGCGCCGGCGTCTCAACACGTCCGATCAAGAGCGGCGGCCCGAAGACGGCGCCGAACCAGCTCTACGCGGTCACCGTCGAGGGGCCGAAGCGGGGGGAGGTGAACGCGGCTGCCGCAGCGATCGCCGACCGAATTGTCGCCGTCACCGGCGGATACGCGAAGTTCAAGATCAATACGTTCAAGACGCAGATCGCGACCGACCAGCAGCAGCTCGACGGGATCGACGCACAGGCCGATCAGGTTCGCGCCCAGCTGAACAACGCATCCCAGACGGAACGGCTCACGCTTGGAACTCTCCTCCTGACGATGGAGCAGCGGCGCGGAACGCTCGAGCAGGACCGCCTTCAGGCCCGGCAGCTGCTGGCGCTCGCGGAGCAGGTCGAGCTGCCACGTGTGATCCAGCAGGGCGTTGCTGCGAAGGCGACTGCCCGGAGCCCGCGCAACTCGGTCGTCGTCGCCGGGCTGATCGGGTTGATCGTCGGCCTCCTGGCCGCCCTCCTCTGGGAGCCGGTCGCGGCGCGCGCGAAGAGTGATTGACGGCAAGACCATCGCCGTCGTCGTGCCGGCGTTCGACGAGGAGCAACTGATCGGAACGACGCTCGCGGGCATCCCGGAGGTCGTCGATCGCGTGATCGTCGTTGACGATGCCTCGCACGATGGAACCCCAGCCGCGGCTGGATCGAGCGGCGATCCGCGCGTCGAGGTGATCACGCACGAGCAGAATCAGGGCGTCGGAGCCGCGATCCTGACCGGCTACCGCCGAGCGCTCGAGTACGGAGTCGACGTGACCTGCGTCATGGCCGGCGACAACCAGATGGACCCGGCCGACCTTGAGGCGATCGCGGGACCCGTCGCCCGCGGCGAGGCCGACTACGCGAAGGCGAACCGGCTCTTCACCGGCCGCGCCTGGGAGCTGATCCCGCGCAACCGGTACCTCGGCAACGCCGTCCTCTCGCTGCTGACCAAGATCGCGTCCGGTTACTGGCACGTGGCCGACTCGCAGGCCGGCTACACGGCAATCGGCAAGAGCACGCTCGAGTTGCTCGACCTCGACCGGATCTACCCGCGCTACGGCTTCCCGAACGACATGCTCGTGCACCTGAACGTGATCAACGCCCGCGTCCGTGACGTGCCCTCGCGACCGGTCTACGGCGTCGGCGAGAAGTCCGGGATCCGGCTCGGCCGCGTGATCCCGTCCATCTCGTGGCTGCTGACGAAGGCGTTCTTCTGGCGGATGCGCGAGAAGTACGTGATCCGCGACTTCCACCCGCTCGTCTTCTTCTACATGTTCGGGCTCCTCTTCTCCCTGCTCGGCCTCGCGCTTGGAGTCACAGTCACGATCCTTCGTATCGGCGGCAACGAGCTCACCGTGGCGACCGTCGTGCTGATCGCGCTGCTCCTGATCGCAGGCCTGCTGTTCACGCTGTTCGCGATGCTGTTCGACATGGAGTCGAACAAAGAGCTCAGATAGGGCTCAGCCCGGAGGCTCGTCCCAGAACTCGTCTTTGCGCATCTTCATGATGGCGACCACGGTGAGGACGATCATCAGGATGGCGCCTCCGACGATGAACAACGCAAAGAGACCACCGAGCGCAAGGAGGGCCGCGAGCTGCATGGGGCCAGCATCGCGGCCTGAACCCTGCTTGTCAACGGGGATCGGGACCGCGGTTAAGGCTTCGTAAGAATCGACGGGCCGGTCCGAAGTGATGGCTATCCTGCGCCCTCGTGCCTACGGCGGTCGTCACCGGCGGAGCCGGCTTCCTCGGTTCCCACCTCTGCGAGCACCTACTACAACAGGGGCATCGCGTCATCTGCGTCGACAACCTCGAGTCGAGCTCGCTGGCGAACCTCGAGCACCTCCGGGACGACGCGTTCACCTTCATGAACCACGACGTGATCGAGCACATCGAGATCGACGAGCCCGTCGACCACGTCTTCCACCTCGCTGCGCTCGCGAGCCCGATCGACTATCTGCGCCAGCCGCTTCACTCGCTGAAGACCGGCTCCTACGGAACGCACCACGCGCTCGGTCTCGCCAAGTGGAAGCGCGCCCGGTTCCTGCTCGCCTCGACGAGCGAGATCTACGGCGACCCGCAGGTGCACCCGCAGCCCGAGACGTACTGGGGCCACGTGAACCCGATCGGCCCGCGCGGCGTGTACGACGAGGCGAAGCGCTACGCCGAGGCGCTGACGATGGCGTACCACAACCAGCAGGGCGTGGACACGGCGATCGTCCGGATCTTCAACACCTACGGTCCGCGGATGCGGGCCCACGACGGCCGCGCGATCCCGACGTTCGTGCGCCAGGCGATCGAGAACAAACCGCTGACCGTGTTCGGCGACGGCTCGCAGTCGAGGAGCTTCTGCTACGTAGACGACCTGATCCGCGGCCTCTACCTGCTCGCGGTCGGCGACGAGCATCTCCCCGTCAACCTCGGCAACCCGGGCGAGTACACGATCCTCGAGCTCGCCGAGACCGTGCTCCGCGTGACCGACTCGAAGAGCGAGATCGTCTTCGAGGCCCTCCCCGTGGACGACCCGCAGGTCCGCCAGCCGGACATCACGCGCGCCAAGCAACTGCTCGGCTGGGAGCCCGAGATCGACCTCGAGGAAGGCCTGCGCCGGATGCTGCCGACGATGGAGCGAGTCCATGCGTAAGCGGGTCCTCATCGCCATCCTCGCCGCGGCCGGCCTCGCCGTCCTCGCTGGGCTGGTCGCGCCGTCCGCGCAGCCGCGACCGCAATCGCGAAACCTGATCGTCGGGATCTTCGACGAGCAGGAGACGCTCGGAGATCCGACGTGGGCCTTCCAGCAGTACAAGCTCCTCGGTGTGGAGGCGCTCCGGGTCAACCTCTACTGGGGCGGCCCGAGCGGCGTCGCGCGCAAGAAGCGCCCGGCGAACGCGGTCAATCCGAACGACCCCGCCTACGACTGGACGATCTACGACGCGATGGTCAAGCAGTCGGCCGAGAACAAGATCAAGCCCGTCTTCTCGATCTTGTGGACGCCCTCGTGGGCCGGCCCAGCAAAGAACATGGCGCCGCGACGGACGATCGATCTCCGCAACTTCGCCTTCGCCGCCGCCAAACGCTACAGCGGCAGCTTCCATCCGACTCCCGACGCGCCTGCGCTGCCCGCCGTCCGGCATTGGCTGGCGTGGAACGAGCCGAACAACCCCGTTTTCCTGAAGCCGCAGTTCGTGAAGATCAGCCGGCGCAAGTACAGGCTTGCCAGTCCGCGAATCTACGCCGGCATGTGCAACGCGATCATGTCGGGCGTCCACCTGACCGGGCTCGCCGGCGAGAAGGTCGCCTGCGGCGTCACGGGACCGCGCGGCAACAACACCGGGACGCAGCCGAGAGCCTCTGTCTCGCCGCTCCCATTCCTGCGCGGACTGAAGCGGGCCGGTGCGCGATTCGACGTCTACGCGCATCACCCGTACTACCAGCACCCCAGCGAGTCGCCGCGCAAGCCGCCCCCCGGGCCGCGGGCGATCACGCTCGGGAACATTCGCGAGCTGCTCCGCGAGCTCACGCGGCTCTACGGGAACAAGCACCTCTGGATCACCGAGTACGGGTACCAGACGAATCCGCCCGATCGAAACTTCGGCGTCTCCTGGGTAAAGCAGGCCAGGTACCTGTCCCAGGCGTACGGGATCGCGCGGGCGAACCCGCGGATCGACATGATGATCTGGTTCCTCGTGAAGGACGAGGCGAGGATCGGAAACGGCTGGCAGTCGGTCCTCTACACGGCCAAGGGACGGCGTAAGCCGAGCTGGCAAGCCTTCCGGCGGATGCCGAAATAGGTCAACTGGGCCGTATCATGAGACGGCCCGTGGCTACCGAACAAGCGCCTCCGGCGCAGCCGCAGAAGCCCGCCGTACGAGACGACGATCTCGACAGGTCCAAGCTCGGAGACATCCGTTCGACGACCTCGTTCGTCCCCCTGCAGGGAGCGATGCGCCGCGCGGCCAGCGTCGTCGCACTCATCGTGCTCGACCTCGTCGGGCTCGTGCTGGGCGTCTACGCGGCGCTCACGCTAAGAGCCCTCGCCTACGGAAACGAGGTCTCGCAGTGGGGGCTGCGCTGGAAGGTCGAGACGGACTGGCTGCCGTTCCTGACCGTGATCACAGTGCTCGTCTTCTGGCGGGCCGGGCTGTACGCGGAGCGGGAACGCCGGGCCGGTTTCGGCCGCATCCTCGCGTCGCTCGCACTCGTCGGCGTGATCACGCTCATCTTCACGATCGGCACGGGGCACAGGTTCCGCACCTACGGGCTGGCGCCGACGGCCGTCCTCACGAGCGCCATCTTCATCGGCCTCCTGCGCGGCAGTTACGACGTGATCACGGGCGACCTCCTGAAGTTTGCGGGCGTCCGCCGGCGGGCGATCCTCGTCGGCACGGGTGAGAGCCTGGCACGACTGCGCCGCACGCTCGGAGCGAGCCGGGGCGGGATCGACTACGAGTTCGTCGGCGCGATCTCGACCACGCCGGACAGCGCAGGGCTTCGCGCCCTCGGGTCGCCCTCGTCGCTGGCCGCGGTGCTCATGGCCGACCAGGTCGACGAGCTGATCGTCACCGACTCGGACTTCAGCGACCGGGAGCTGATAGAGATCGTCGAGCAGGCACACCGCCGCGCGGTGAAGGTGCGGGTCGCACCGCGCGCGACTGAGCTCCTAATCGAGCGTCGAGGCGAGTACGTGCCGGGTCAGGGCGTGCCGCTCTTCGAGCTCCGGCCACCGGTCTTCGTCGGGGCGGACTGGCTCGTCAAACGCGGGTTCGACCTCGTCGTCAGCGCGCTGGTCGTAATCGTCGGGTTCCCACTCTGGGCGATGATCGCGCTCGCGATCAAGCTCGACTCGAAGGGGCCGGTCTTCTACCGGGACAGCCGGATCGGACTGAACGAAAACGAGTTCGGGATGATCAAGTTCCGCACCATGCGCGCCGACGCCGAGGCCGAGCAGGCCGAGCTCGAGCGCCAAAACGAGGCCGAGGGCGCGCTGTTCAAGATCAAGGACGATCCGCGCGTCACCCGGGTGGGGGGCTTCCTGCGCCGCTTCTCGCTGGACGAGATTCCGCAGGTGCTGAACGTCCTGCGCGGCGAGATGAGCCTCGTCGGCCCCCGCCCGCTGCCTGTGCGCGACTACGAGCTGCTCGAGCCCTGGCACCGCAAGCGCTACCTCGTGCTGCCGGGAATGACGGGGCTGTGGCAGGTCGCCGGCCGCTCGAGCCTCGGGTTCGACGATCTCGTGCGGCTCGACTTCTACTACCTGGAGCACTGGTCGATCTGGCTCGATGTCTCGATCCTGCTGAAGACGATCCCGGCGGTGCTCGGCGCCCGCGGCGCCTACTAGGAGCGGATGGCGGAGCGGCGCACAGTCCTGTCCGTGGTGGGTACGCGGCCGAACATGATGAAGATCGCGCCGATCGCGGCCGAGCTTGGGAGGCGCGGCGACGAGTTCGAGCACGTGCTCGTGCACACGGGCCAGCACTACGACCGCGAGATGTCGCAGATCTTCCTCGAGGAGCTCGGCGTCGGCGAGCCGGACTATTTGCTGAACGTTGGCTCGGGGTCTCATGCGCAGCAGACAGCCGCCGTGATGGAGCGGCTCGAGCCTGTGCTGCTCGAGGCGGAGCCGCACGTCGTAGTCGTGCCGGGCGACGTGAACTCGACCTTGGCAGCCGCGCTCGCGGCCGCCAAGCTCCTCATTCCGATCGCTCACGTCGAGGCGGGGCTACGTTCGTTCGACCGGACGATGCCAGAGGAGATCAACCGTCTCGTCGCCGATCAGCTTTCCCAGCTGCTGTTCATCCACTCGCCCGAGGCGCGCGACAACTTGCTCGCCGAAGGCTGCGCGGAAGCCGATATCTACGACGTCGGGAACACGATGATCGACTCCCTTGTCGCGATGTCGGACCGCATTCGAGACGCGCGGGCGCCCGAGGCGCACGGGTTACTTCGAGGTGAATATCTCGTCGTCACCTTGCATCGGCCGGCCCTTGTCGACGGGCCACTCCTCGCAGATGCTGTTGGGCAGCTCGCCGCGATCAGCAAAACGCTGCCCGTTGTCTTCCCCGTGCACCCGCGAACCCGGGCGGCGCTGGATTCTCTGCGCATCGACGTCTCGGTTGAACGGCTGCGGCTGATCGATCCCGTCGGCTACGTCGAGTTCCTGAGCCTCGTCGCCGGCTCGGCCGGCGTGCTCACGGACTCGGGCGGGATCCAGGAGGAGACGACCTACTTGGGGCTTCCCTGCTTCACGTTGCGCGCCAACACCGAGCGCCCGATCACGGTCTCGCAGGGGACGAACACGCTGCTCGGACTGGACCCGGCCCGCATAGCCGAGGTTCCAGAGCTGCTCGCTGAGGCAGGCGAGCGTGAGCGGCAGGTGCCGACGCTCTGGGACGGGCACGCGGCGCGGCGAATCGTCGACGTCCTCTCGCGCACACTGGGCAGTCAGCCGGTCGACCAGCTGGACGTCGCCGGTTGACGCACCCTGGGCTGCGACGCCAGTACGTCAAGCTCTGCGACCTACGCGATTTCGCGGACACCGCGGTCCGGGAGCGAATCGACGACATCGTTCCGGGCCTCGAACCGTCGCAGCGTGCGCACCGCAAGAACTGGGAGTACGCGCTGCTGGCGCTCTTCCTCGAGGACGCGGGCCTGCTCGGCGAGGACACGACGATCCTCTCGGTCGGCGCCGGGCACGAGACGGTGCTCTTCTGGCTCGCGAACCGCGTAGCCAAGGTGGTCGCGACCGACATCTACGGCGAGGGCATCTTCGGCGGTCTCGAAGCCGATCGCTCGATGCTCACCGATCCGGCTTCGTTCTCGCCGTATCCGTATCGCGAGTCGCACCTCGAAGTTCGGCATATGGATGCGAAGCAGCTCGAGTTCGACGACGGCTCGTTCGACGCGGTCTTCTCGCTCTCGTCGATCGAGCACTTCGGCTCGTGGGCGGACATCCGCCGTTCCGCAGCGGAGATCGGGAGGGTTCTGCGGCCTGGAGGCGCGGCCTTCGTCGTGACCGAGTGCTTCGTCTCACGCAGCCTCCTCGGCCCGCGCGCGATCCAGGAGGCGGCGAGCAAGGTGGCCTGGCCGATCAAGATCTTCACGCCGCAGACGCTCGAGTCCGAGATCCTCGAGCCGAGCGGGCTCGAGCTCGCCCAGCCGCTCGACACGAAGCCGCCCGACACCGGCGGGAACGTGATCGAGCTGCACGGCGGCGGCCGGATCACGTCGACAACGGGCGCCGACTTCCCGCACATAGGCGTGCGCGTCCAGCGGTTCGGCCTGCGCACGCGTACGTGGACCTCGGTCGCGCTCGCGATGACCAAACCGTCCGTCAGCGACGCCTGAGAGCGAGCCCAAGCACATTGCTCGGCGCCGGGTCGTCGACGTCGCCGAGGCGCATGACCCGCCGACCGAGCAGCGGGAGCACAGGCCCGAGGAGATGGCCGACCGGCCAGCCGCCGGGAATGATCTTGTGGGCGCGCGCCTGAGCCTGTGGAACGCCTTCCTTGCGCCACAGCACCTGCTCGACGACGTCGAACGCACCACTCGCCAGCAACCGCTCTTGCACGGCGTCTTTGGAGTAGTGGCGGCAGAAGAAGATCGGCTCGCCCTCGAAGCGCGTCCCGTAGAGATCGTGCTCGACGAACTCGTCCTCGAATTGCTTGCGGTAGGGGAAGGTGAGGACGAGCAGCGCTCCGGGACGCAGGACACGCGCGAGCTCCGACATTGCCTTCGCGTCCCCGTCACCGGGGATGTGCTCGATCACCGAGATGCTGTAGGCGGCGTCGAAGCTCCCGTCCGGGTAGGGGAGCGCCGTGCCGTCTGCGGTCTCCAGCGTGAGCCGCCGATAGCGGTTGCCCGCCGGGTCAGCGCCTCTGATCAGCCTCTGCCAGCGTTCGACCTCGGCCGGCCAAAGGTCGGTCGCGACCACGCTCGAAGCGGTGTGTTGTGCCAGCCAGGCCGCAAGCAGCTTCGGACTGGCGAGGTCGAGCACGCGTGCCGGCGATTCTGCGCGGACCAGCCCGCCGGCCCATGGGAGCTCGACCACCCGGTCGACGTCGAGCGGCATCCAGACCCGCCTGGCCGCCTCGGCTCCACCGCCCCGCAGGAGGCCTCGACCGCCGAGCGCGACGCTGAAGCGCACGAGCTCCCCCGCCGTGGGCGCGGCCCTCGCCCGATCGAGGACGGACATCGAGGGAACGATAGCCCGCTGGTAGGGTCGCGCCCGTGTCCGGCTCGATCGCTGTGACGGGAGCCAAGGGCTTCGCCGGAGGTCATCTGCTCGCCCGGCTCGGTGCGCGGGCGATCTCGCTCGACGCGGACGTCACCGATATCGACGCGCTCACGAAAGCCGTTGCCGCCGCCAGCGCCGAGAGCGTCGTCCACCTCGCCGCGGCCTCGTCGGCCGGGGCCTCGTGGACTGACGTCGGCGAGGCATGGCGCGTGAACGCGCTCGGAACCGTCAACCTGCTCGACGCCGTCCAGTCGCATGCGCCCGACGCGCGGGTGCTCCTGATCTCGACCGGCGACGTCTACGGCCAGGCCGACGAGCTCCCGACTCCGGAGACGGCTCCCTTCCGGCCGACCTCGCCCTACGCTGCGTCCAAGGCGGCCGCAGAGCTCGCCGCGGACCAGTTCGCGCGTGCCGGCTCCGACGTGGTCGTCGCCCGCGCCTTCCAGCACGAAGGGCCCGGACGGGACGAGCGGTTTGCCGTCGGCTCGTGGGCTGCCCAGATAGCACGTGCGGAGGAAGCCGGGCGTGGAACGGTGCTCGTCGGCGACCTCAGTCCCAGACGCGACATCACGGACGTCCGTGACGTGGTCCGAGCGTATGAGGCCCTGCTCGACCCGTCCGTCCCGGCCGGGCCGTACAACGTCGCCTCGGGGCACGCCGTGCAGATGCGCGAGGTGCTCGAGATCCTCGTCTCGCTTGCGAGCTGCCCGATCGAAATCGAGGAGGATCCGTCCCGCTTCCGGGCGAGCGAGGTCACCGAGCTGAGCGGCGATCCGTCGAAGTTGCGAGCGGCCACGGGCTGGGCACCTACGATTCCCCTCGGGCAAACCCTGGCCGACGCCCTGGACGCGGCGCGGGCGGCCGTTGCTGAGAGGATGGCGAGCGCGTAGATGGCAAAGCGGGCACTCATTACTGGGATCACGGGGCAGGACGGGTCGTACCTGGCCGAGCTTCTGCTCGACAAGGGCTACGAGGTGCACGGGGTGGTCCGGCGCTCGTCGACCGAGAGCTTCGAGCGGATCCAGCACCTGACCGACAAGGTGACCTTGATCCAGGCCGACCTGCTCGACCCGTCCTCGCTCGTCGAGGCGCTCGAGGAGGCACAGCCGGACGAGCTCTACAACCTCGGCGCGCAGAGCTTCGTCCCGACCTCCTGGCGCCAGCCCGTGCTGACCGCCGAGTTCACTGCCGTCGGCGTGACGCGGCTGCTTGAAGCGATGAGGCGCGTGAACCCGGACATCCGCTTCTACCAGGCGTCCTCGTCGGAGATGTTCGGAAAGGTGCGCGAGGTCCCGCAAAGCGAGACGACGCCCTTCTACCCGCGCTCCCCCTACGGGGTGGCCAAGGCCTACGGGCACTTCATCACCGTCAACTACCGCGAGTCGTACGGCCTCTTCGCGGTGTCGGGGATCCTCTTCAACCACGAGTCGCCGCGGCGCGGGCTCGAGTTCGTGACGCGCAAGATCGCCGACGGCGCCGTGCGCATCAAGCTCGGGCTGGCGGACGAGCTCCGCCTCGGCAACCTCGACGCGAAGCGCGACTGGGGCTTCGCCGGCGACTACGTCGAGGCGATGTGGCTGATGCTTCAGGCCGACGAGCCCGACGACTACGTGATCGCGACCGGCGAGGAGCACTCGGTGCAGGAATTCGTCGAGATCGCGTTCTCGCACGCCGGCCTCGATCCAACCCAACACGTGAAGACGGACCCCGAGTTTCTCCGGCCGGCCGAGGTCGACCATCTCGTCGGGGACGCCTCGAAGGCGCGCGAGCAGCTCGGTTGGGCGCCGCGTGTCTCGTTCCGCGAGCTCGTGCAGATGATGGTCGACGCCGACCTGGAGCGACTCTCGTCCACGGTCGCGACTTCCACGTCGTAGCTGGCCGCCTCGAGGCCGGCGGCACGGGAGCCTGATCTGATGCAGACGGACGCCGACGACATCCTGCGCTCGCCCGAAGCTGGGCAGCGTGTGATCCGCGGAGGGACGATCCGCGGCCTCGGGTACGGGCTCGGCGTCGGGCTGACGGCCGTCGCGTCGGTCTTCCTGCTCCGCTACCTCGGCGTCGACGACTTCGGGCGCTACGTCACGGTGCTGTCGCTGATGGCGATCGTGAGCGGGATCACGGACGCCGGCCTGACCGCCGTGGGAGCACGGGAGCTCGCGTTGAGACCGCGGGGCGAGCCTCGCCGGCAACTGCTGGAGAACCTGATCGGGCTTCGTCTCGTGCTCACGCCGATCGGCGTCATCGCCGCCGTCATCTTTGCGATCGCGGCGGGCTACGACAGCACGCTCGTGATCGGGACCGCCCTCGCCGGAGTCGGCCTCGTGATGATCAACGCGCAGGCGACCTTGATGCTGCCGCTATCGGTCGAGCTGCGGATCTCCCAGATCACGGTCGCCGAGGTGCTCAAGCAGGCGGTCGCGGTGGTCGTGATCGCAGTCCTCGTTATCGCCGGCGCCTCGCTCACGCCGTTCTTCACGGTGCAGATCGCCGTTGGAATCGTCCTCCTCGGGGTGACGCCCTGGCTCGTGGGCCGGAGCTGGCTGGTGAAGCCGGCATACCGAGCGTCCGAGTGGAGATTCCTCATCCGCGAGGCGCTCCCGGTCGCCGCGTTCCTCGTGATGAACGTCCTCTATTTCCGGATCCTGATCATCCTCATGTCGTTGCTCGCGACGGCACGGGCGACCGGCCTCTTCGCCACATCGTTTCGCATCTACGAGACACTGTTCGGGCTCCCGGCGCTCGTTCTCTCCGTGGCGTTGCCGGTGCTGGCCACCGCCGAGGCCGACCGCGAGCGGCTCCGCTACCAACTGCAGCGCATGGTCGAGGTCGGGCTCATAGTCGCGGCCTACCTTGTGCTCATGGTCGTGCTGCTGGCAGAGCCGCTGATCAGGCTGCTCGGCGGGAGCCAGTACCTCGGCGCCGTGCCCCTGGTTCGGATCCAGAGCGTCGCGCTGCTGGCCGTGTTCCTCGGCCTCGTCTGCCAGTTCGGGTTGATCGCGATCCGCAAGCAGGGCGCGATGGCGATCGCGAACGGGGTCGCTCTCGCCGCCGTGATCGCGCTCGGCCTGATCCTGATCCCGCTCTACGAAGACGTGGGAGCGGCCGTGGCCGCGGTCGTCGGCGAGACGATCCTCACGCTCCTGCTCCTGCTCGCCCTCGCGCGGTCCGATCGAAAGCTCTTCCCCAACTTCGCATTCGCCTGGAAGGTCGCGCTGACGGCTGGAGTGGCCTGCGTCGCTTTCATCGCCCCGGTGGGGCCGGTCCTCGCGGCGGCCCTTGCGACGGTGCTGTATGCAGCCGGCGTCCGGCTGACGGGCGTCCTCCCACCCGAGGTGACCCACGCGCTCCTGGGACGACATGTCGCCGACGGTCAGAATGCCTCCGGTGTCTGAAGCCCTCCCACCGGCGAGAAGCCGCCCGGCTACTACGGACAGGAGCGCCAGAGCCTCGTCGCTACGCGGATCACGGGTGTTGAGATCCAGCCCGAGGCCGCGGCGAAGGCGGCGACGGTCTACGACCGTGTCGAGGTCGGCGACGCGCGCGAGGCGCTCATGGGCATCAGCGACGAATTCGACACGATCCTCTGTTACGACGTGCTCGAGCACCTCGTCGACCCGGGCGCCATCCTGGGCAGGCTCCGGGAGCTTGTCGCCGCCAACGGGCACCTCCACGTCTCCGTGCCGAATGCGCGTCACAGGTCACTCGCGGGAGAACTCATCGTGCGCGGCACCTTCGGCTACACGGAGATGGGCCACCGAGACGCGACGCACATCCGGTGGTTCACGAGAAAGGACATGCAGCGCCTGCTCGGTCAGGCAGGGTGGGCCGTCGAGGGTTCGACCTCGTCGATGACTCACCGGCTGCGCGAGCTGCGCTTCAAGGTGCCGGCCGGGGTCTCGAACGGCGTCGCGGGCGAGTTCTTCGGCCGGGTCTGGTACCTGCTCGCCCGTCCCGCGTGACCGGAATCGACGTCGTCATTCCGACCTGGAACGGCCGCGAGCTCCTCGAGGGCTGCCTCGAGAGCCTTGCGCAGCAGACTGTCGAGCACCATGTGATCGTCGCCGACAACGGTTCGGCGGACGGGACGGCCAAACTCATCCGTGACCGCTTTCCGGCGGTTGACGTCGTCGAGCTCGATCGCAACTACGGCTTCGCAGGCGGCGTGAATCGCGGCGTCGAGCGCGGGGAAGCGCCGGTCGTCGTCTTGGTGAACAACGACGTCGAGTGCGATGCGGTGTTCGTCGAGCGGATCGCGGCGCCGCTGGCCGACGTGCGGGTCGGGATGGTCACCGGGCTGTTGCTACGGCCCGGGCGCACGGAGATCGACAACTACGGGCTCGAGTGCGACGCGACCCTTGCCGCGTACCCGCGCTTTGCGGGAGCGCCGTACCCCGAGACGCGTGTCGATGACGAGAACCTTCTCGGGCCGAGCGGAGGTGCAGCTGCATACCGGCGTGACGCTCTGGCGGCCGCCGGCGGATTCGACGAGCGGATGTTCGCCTACATGGAGGACGTCGACCTCGCATTGCGCCTGCGCGCCGACGGGTGGCTCGCGACCGGCGCACCGGAGGCGACCGGAATCCATCTCGGTTCCGCCACGATCGGGCATCGCTCGCGTCGGCAGGTGGAGATCGCAGGCGCGTCGCGCGCCTACATGCTGCGGAAGTACGGCGTGCTGGGGCACGGCGTGACGACGGCCGGCTGGGCGCTTGCCGTCGAGGCGGGCGTGACGGTGATGGAGACGGTAACCGGGCGCGATCTGGCTGCTCCTCGCGGTCGGCTGCGCGGCTGGAAGGAGGCCGAAGGCGCGCGGCGACGCGTGCCCGAGGGGGCGATCAACCCGGAGCTCGGCTTTCGCGAGAGCCTCCGCCGCCGGGCCGCGGTGCGCTAGGCGAGTGCGCGCTCGTAGCTCGCGATCGTCGCCTCGGCCGTCCGTGCCCAGGTGAACTCCTTGGCGCGCTCTCGGCCGGCCTCGGCCAGCCGCGTGCGAAGGTTGGCATCGGCGAGGAGCGTCTCGATGGCGCGGGCCAGGTCCCGAGTGTTCGTTGGCTCGAAGTAGAGGGCGGCCTCCCCGGCGACCTCCTCGAGCGGCCCGATTCGCGAGCACGCGACCGGCACCCCTCGCATCATCGCCTCGAGCACGGGCAGCCCGAACCCCTCGGCCAGGGACGGGAAGACGAAGCAGGTCGCGACTCGGTACAGGCCCTCGAGCTCCTCGTCGTCGACCCAGCCGAGGAAACGGACGCGCTCGCCTGCGCGCCTCCGCAGCTCTGGCTCGAAGACCGTCTCGTATCCAGGCGCTACGAGCAACGGCGGCGGATCCTGTTCGACGAGGACGATCGCCTCGAGCAGCCGCTCGAGGTTCTTGTGCGGCCGCTTGGCGGAGACCGTCAGCACGATCGGCGCGTCCCCGAGGTCGTGGCGCCTGCGGAGCTCCGCCTCTGCGACCGGCAGCACGTCGTCAGCGAGCCCGGGCCCGAGCGGGGTGACGTCGATCCGCGAGGGCTCGACGTGCAGGTAGTGGGCGATGTCGTCCTTGGCGGCCTCCGAGAGCGTCAGAACCCTGCGCGAGCGGCGGGCAGCGAGCGGGACGAGCAGCGCTACACCCGCGGCGAGGATGCCCGCGTGGGTCTCGCGATGGCGCTTGTAGATGACGTCGAGGATCGTCGTCACCTGCGGGACGCGTGGCAGCGCGGGCGCCGTGTTCTGCACGTTGTGCAGGAGGTCGACCCTGGCCTTTCGCACCGCACGTGGGAGCATCGCCTGCTCGACGAGCACGCGCCGCGTGCGGCTTCGGGAGCGCACGGGCACGTGGACGAGCTCGACGTCCGGAGCCCACGGCTCCCTTGCGAGCGACGGCGCGCCCTCGTCGCCCGCGAACACGACCAGCTCCAGATCTCCGCCCGCCTCGAGCAGGGCCGGAACGAGGCGACGCACGTACAGCTCGCCGCCGCCCGTCTCGCGCGGAACGAGGTGCAGGACGTTGAGCCCGACGCGCACGCGCTAGCGACGGCCGTAGACGGCGAGTACCCGCTCGACCGAGGTCTCGAGCGAGAGCCGCTCACGGTTGCGCCGGAACCAGTCGGCCGTCGACTCGCGCAGCGCCGGCCCGGCCGCGTGCACGCGGAGAATCGCCTCCCCGAGCTCCTTCGGCTCGGCCGACCTGGCGACGAAGCCGTTCACGCCGTCCTCGACGAGCTCCACGGCCGCGTTGTCGGGCGCGTCGACGACGACCGTCGCCGCGACGAAGCCCGGAGCCTGAACAGCTCCGTCGAGCCCGCTCTCGTCGATCAGCCGCAGCAGCGCGTCGCGCTCCGGCCCGTCGCCGAAGATCGTCGCGCGCAGCTCGGGGACGCGCTGACGGGCGAGCGCAACGGCCGGCACGAGCGCGGTCGCCTGCTTCTCCGGGATGAGCCGTCCGGCGAAGACGACCGTCAGCTCGGCGGGCATGCGCTCGGCGGCCTCCTTTCCAGGCGGCAGGAGCCCCTCGAGCAGGGTGATCTGGCCGCGGTAGCCGATCTGCTCGAGCCGACGCGCGTGACGCCGTGAGAAGCAGAGCGCGTGGTGCTTCGCCCGCGCCGAGATCCGCTGGCCCCACCAGCCGAGACGGCCGGCGACTCCACCCAGGTAGCCGAGCCAGTACTCGCGCGTCCAGACCTCGAACCAGTCGACGACGAGCGCGAACCGGCGAATGGGCCGCGCCGCCAGCACCGCGAGCAGCGAGACGTGGAGCGCAGGGGTCTGCACGACGTCGTAGCGGCCCCCGTGAGCCAGCAGGTGCCGCCAAACGCCGAACGCGAACCGGATCTGCGCACCGATGCTCCGCCGCCCGTGCGCGTACAGCTCCGCCCTGCCGGCGACTGCGACGACGTCCATGTTCGGCACCCCAGCGCCGGTCGCGCGATCCCATTGGAGCAGCGTGAGGTACGTGACTGTGTGCCCACGGTGCGCCAGGCTCTCCGCGAGGTTGCGATACCACCGCTCGGCGCCGCCGACGGTATGCGGATACAGGCAGTCGAAAACGAGGCAGATGCGCATGAAATGCCCTCAGAAGGTTTACAGACCGCTAAGGAGGTCGAGTTCAGAGCCACGTAGAATCCTGATCTTGTGAGGGCCGTCGCCGAGACCCTGCCGGCAGCCCATGACGACCGGAGAGTGGCCGTGCGTCGGGTGGCCATCGTGCCCGCCCTGAACGAGGCGGCGACGATCGCCCACGTGGTCGAGGAGATCCGCGCAGTCGACCCGGGCTTCGAGATCCTCGTTGTCGACGACGGGTCGACCGACGGCACCCAGGCGGAGGCCGAGCGCGCCGGAGCGCTCGTCGCGCGCCTGCCCTACAACGTCGGGATCGGCGGCGCAGTCCAGACCGGCTACCAGTACGCGCGCGACCACGGCTTCCAGGTCGCGGTCCAGGTCGACGGCGACGGACAGCACGACGCCGCAGAGCTCGCGCGGTTGCTCGAGCCGATCGCAGCCGACCGCGCGGACATGGTCGTCGGCAGCCGCTTCCTCGAGGCCGGCGAGTACCGCGCATCCTTCGCCCGCAGACTGGGCATCCACTTGCTGTCGGGCTTCGTCACGCTGATCACGAGGCAGCGGATGACGGACCCGACCTCAGGCTTCCGCGCGGTCAACCGCCGCGGCATCATCCTCTTCGCAGCCGACTACCCGCACGACTACCCGGAGGCCGAGGCGTATGTCGTCGCCTCTCGGCACAAGCTGAGGATCGTCGAGGTGCCGGTGGCCATGCGGGCCCGCGCCGCGGGACGCTCGTCGATCACGGCCCCGCGCTCGCTCTACTACATGATCAAGGTCCTGCTCGCGCTCTTCATCAGCGTGTTTCGCCGGTATCCCGCACCCGCGGAGGAACGATGACCCCACTTCGCGTTTCGATCTTCGCGGCCATCGCCGCGATTCTCCTGCTGCTCGTGATTCTCGAGCTGATCCGGAGCCGCCGTCTCCAGGAGCGCTACGCGCTGCTCTGGGTGGTGACCGCCGTCGTCCTGCTCATCTTCGCGCTCTGGCGGGACGGGCTGAACGTGCTCGCCAATACCGTCGGGATCGCCTATCCGCCGTCGGCGCTCTTCCTGCTCGCGGCCGTCTTTATCCTCGTCGTGCTGCTCCACTACTCGACCGCGATCTCGGAGCTCGCCGAGCGCAACCTGATGCTCGCGCAGCGGATCGCCCTGCTCGAGCAGAAGCTCAAAGAAGGCGAGCCTCAGAGCCCGGACTCGTCATAGCCGCGGCACCCGGCACTCCTAGAATCTCCTGATGGACGAGGCCGCCGAGCGGACCGACGTCCGGCGAGCGCGCGCCGGATCCTATGCCGACTGGGTTGCGCGGCCGCACGTGATCACCCTCGCCTTCGTCGTGATGCTCGGGATCGCCGTACTCGTGCGCCTCTTGCTCACACGGAGTTTTCCTGCCCCGTGGATCATGGGCGACGAGCTGCACTACTCGGAGCTCGCCAGGTCGTTCGCCTCGAACGGCGTCATGCGTCTCCGCGAAGAGCCCTCGACTCTTCGGAGCCTCTACCCGGTGCTCATCTCACCGGCCTGGCTGGCCAACCCGGTCGGGACCGCCTACACGCTCACGAAGGTCATCAACGTCCTGCTGATGACGTCGGCCGCGGTCCCGTTCTTCCTCTGGGCGCGGAGACTGGTGAGCCCGACCCTCGCGCTCGCGGGGACGTTGCTTGTCCTCTTGCTCCCGGCCGCCCTCTACGCGAACTTGATCATGACCGAGAGCGCGTTCCTGCCTGCGTTCTTCCTGTCGTTGCTGCTGGCGGCGCTCGCGCTCGAGCACCCGACGCCCATGCGTCAGGTGCTTGCGATCATCTCGATCGGGCTTCCGGTCGCGATTCGTGCGCAGGGCGTCGTGCTGGTGCCGATCCTGCTGACGGCGCTCGTGCTCAAGGCGTTGCTCGATGCACGGGCAAGCGGGCGCATCACGTTCGGCTCGCTCCGTGCGGGGCTCCGGTCCTACGTCGTCACGCTCGCGGTCGTCGGCGGGGCGGCCCTTGCGTACATCGCGCTGAAGCTCGTTCAGGGGCACGGCCTGTCCAGCGGCCTCAGCGCCTATTCGGGCGCCGCCCAGGCTCACTACTCGCTCCGAGACGTCGCCCGCTGGGCGGTGCTGCACCTCGCGGAGCTCGTGTTCGCCGTCGGCGTGCTCCCCGCGAGCGCTCTCATCGTCCTCGCCGGAATGGCATGGGCGGTTCCGCGGGTGACCCAGCCCCGAGAGCGGGTCTTCCTCGCCCTGACGGTCGCGACCACGTTCTGGATGGTGCTCCTCGTGGGTGCGTTCGCATCGCGCTACTCGCTCCGGATCGAAGAGCGGAACATGTTCTACGTGGAGCCGCTGCTCCTGCTCGCCTTCGTGATCTGGCTCGACAAGGGGCTGCCACGCCCGCCGCGACTAACCGCCGCCGCGGTCGTCGTGCCCGCGGCGCTTCTTCTCTCGCTTCCGTTCGAACGTCTCTTTAACCTCTCGCTGCTCGGCGACACGCCCGGGCTCATTCCTCTGATGAGAGTCGCGGCCCACCTGAAGGAGGGGGTCGACGGGACGAGGGTCCTGCTCGCGCTCGGCGTCCTGGCAGCCGGCCTGTTCTTCGCGCTCGTGCCGAGGCGGTGGGGCATGGTGCTCGCTCCGATCGCGATCGCCCTCTTCCTCGTCTTCTCCTCGGTCACAGTGCTGAAGGCCTGGCAGGGACAGGCGCAGGCCACACACGACTCGCAGGGGACGAACGACCTG
>VAXT01000043.1 GCA_005883245.1 Actinomycetota bacterium
CTCGTCGGCGAGCCGCGCCAGCGCCTGCTTGAGCTGCTCGCCGCAGTCGCAGCGCAGAGAGTGGAAGACGTCCCCGGTCAGGCACTCGGAATGGACGCGGACGAGCACGTTCTCGGCGCCGTCGACCTCGCCGCGGACGAGTGCGATGTGGTGCTTGCCGGTCAGCTTCTCGCGGAAGGCGATCGCTTGGAACTCGCCGTGCGCGGTCGGCAGGCGGACCGCCGTCGTGCGCTCGACGAGCTTCTCGGTCCGGCGTCGATACTCGATCAGGTCGGCGACGGTGACCAGCTTGATGTCGTGGCGTCGGCAGAACTCGACGAGGTCGGGGACTCGCGCCATCGTCCCGTCGTCCTTCATCACCTCGCACACGACGCCCGCGGGGTTGAGGCCTGCAAGCCGCGTGAGGTCGACCGCGGCTTCCGTCTGGCCCGCGCGCTGGAGCACGCCGCCCTCGCGGGCCCGCAACGGGAAGACATGGCCGGGGTGGACGAGGTCGCCTGGGCCCTTCGTCGGGTCGATAGCGACCTGGATCGTGCGCGAGCGGTCCTGCGCCGAGATCCCGGTCGAGACTCCGTCGCGGGCCTCGATCGAGACCGTGAACGCGGTCTGGAGCGGTGTCTCGTTGCGGTCGGCCATCTGGCGCAGTCCGAGCTCGTCGCAGCGCTCCTCGGTCAGTGGGAGGCAGATCAGGCCGCGGGCGTGCGTGGCCATGAAGTTGATCGCCTCGGGCGTCGCGAACTGGGCGGCGATCGTCAGGTCGCCCTCGTTCTCGCGGTCGGCCGCGTCGACCACGACCACGAACTTTCCCTGCCGAATGTCCTCGATCGCGTCCTCGATCGCGGAGAACAGCGTCGCCTTCTCGTGTGCGGTCTGGGTCATCAGCCCGAAATCGTATCCCGGTCGATCAGTTTCTCGACGTACTTGGCGAGCACGTCGACCTCGAGGTTGACCTCGGCGCCGGGCTCGAGCGCTCCGAGCGTGGTCACTTCGAGCGTGTGCGGGATCAGCGCGACCTCGAAGGCGTCGCCTCGCAGGCCGGCGATCGTGAGCGAGACGCCGTCGACCGTGATCGAGCCCTTCTCGACGCAGTAGCGCAGGACCCCTGGCTCCGCCTCGACCCAGACTCGTCCGTCTTCGACCGAATCGATCCGCCCCACGGCGTCGATGTGCCCCTGGACGACGGCGGTCACCGAGAAGCTGCCGTTCGAGACCGCCGTCGCCGTCAGGCAGGCGCCGCTGATCGAGACCGAGTCGCCGACCGAAAGCGTCGAAGCCGTCTCCGGTGCGGCGATCTCGAGGTGGACGCCGTCGGCTCCCTGCTCGATGGAGTCGACACGCCCGCGCTCGCGGACGATTCCCGTGAACATCGCCTGAAGGCTAGTCAGACCCCGAGGGCAAGTGTTTCAAGAGTCTCGCGGGCGATCATCTCGAGCTCGCCGCGCTCGCCGGAAGTGACCTCCTGAAGATGCTCGGCGAGCTCGTCGAGGTCTCGGCGAGGCCCCGCTCGAGCTCGGCGTTGCCGATGTGCCTCGCGAGCCAGCGCGAGATGAGCATGATCAGCCGGTCGTCGGCGCGGTGTTCAGGGCTCATGGACATAGGCCGTCAGCAGGACATCGTCGCCGACGCGCCGCGCCGTCTGATGCGTGAGCATGGCAGGCGGCGAGGCGAAGAGGCCCGGCCCTTCGCCCGAGATCGTCGGCGCGACGAAGAGCATCAGCTTGTCGACGAGGTCGGCTTCGAGGAAGGCGGCCGCGAGGGTCGGTCCACTCTCCAGCAGGAGCGACTGCACATCCTGGCCGGCGAGGCGCCCGAGCTCTTCCTCGAGCTCGCCGGAGAGGAGCTCGAGCTCCGAGCCTTCGGGCAGCGGGCCTCGCCCGAACGCGAGCCGGCGGGGCTGGCGAACGACCTCGACGTCGCGGGCGTCGAGCCGTGGATTGTCCGAACGCACGGTGCCCATCCCGACCGCGACCGCATCGGAGGCCGCCCGCAGCTCGTGGACGAGCCGGCGGCTCTCCTCACCGGAGACCCAGCGCTTGCCGGGAACCGTCACCCGGCCGTCGAGCGTCACGGCCGCCTTGTAGGTCACGAACGGACGGCCGAGCCGAGCCCACGTGAGCCACGCCTCGTTCTGCACACGCGCCGCCCACAGGTCGACGAGCTCGACCTCGACGCCCGACTCACGCAGGCGCGCAATCCCGTCGCGAGTCGGGTCCTTCACGCCCACGACGACCTTCGCGATCCCGGCGGCGAGAATCGCGTCGACGCACGGGGGCGTGGTTCCGTGGTGGTCGCACGGCTCGAGCGTCACGTACATCGTCGCGCCGCGGGCACCTTCGCCCGCCGCCTCGAGCGCGACGACCTCCCCGTGCGGCCCGCCCTTACGCTGGTGCCAGCCCTCGCCGACGATCTCGTCCCCACGCGCGACGACCGCTCCGACGACCGGGTTCGGATACGTCGTCCCGCGCCCGCGCTCCGCGAGCTCCAGCGCTCGCTCGAGCATCAGAGCGCGCCGAGGGCGCGGTACGCCTCCGCGATGTCCTGCTGACCGAAGACGCTCGTCCCGGCGACGAGCAGGCTCGCGCCCGCCTCGCGCAGGTCGCGCACGTTGTCCGGGCCGACTCCGCCGTCGACCTGGATGAAGACGCCGTCGGGCAGCAGCTCACGCAGCCGCTGCACGCGCGGGATCGACTCGGGCATGAACGGCTGCCCCGAGTAGCCCGGGTGGATGCTCATGCAGAGCACAAGCTCGACGAGGCCCCCGGCGGCTTCGACCACGGCATCCGGCTCGCTCTCGGGGTTGAACGCGACACCGACGCCGAGGCCCAGCTCTCGCGCCTGGGCGATGACGCCCGGCATGTCGTCGCACACCTCGTAGTGCACGGTCACGCTGTCGCCGCCCGCCTCGGCGACCGCCTTGAAGTGCTTCTCGGGCGACACGATCATCAGGTGGCAGTCGAGGACGCCGCCGCGCTCGTGGACGAGCGGCGAGATCGACTTGAGGACGATCGGCCCGATCGTGATCGGCTCGACGAACTGACCGTCGCCGACGTCGAACTGGAAGATCCTCGCGCCGGCGTCCATCACGACCTCGATCTGTTCCCCGAGCCGGGAGAAGTCCGCGGCGTAGATCGACGGCTCGATCTCGACCCCTCGCACCCAGTCTGTCCAACCCATGGTCAGGAGCGTAAGCCGCGGAGGAACGCGTCGTAGGACATGCGCGTACCGCCGTCGGGCTGCACCTCGACCAGCTCCAGCCGATCGCCGTCGAGCCGGGAGCGCCAGACGATCACCCTGCGGCCCTCGACCTCGCCGCGCGCGCCGATGTGCGGTGACAGCGCGCGGATGCGGTCGTGGAGCTCCTTCGCCGGCCGCGACCAGTCGAGCTCGCGGTCGGCCGGGCCGATCTTCTCCGCGTAGGTCGGCTCTCCGACCTGCGGCGAGAAGGAGTCGTTCGCGAGCGCCTCGTCGATCAGCTCCGGCGCGAGCCGGGCTGCCTCCGCGTACACGTCCCCGGCGGTCGTGTCACTGCCGATCGTGAGCTCGCGGGACGCGCCGATCGGGCCTGCGTCGAGCTCTTCGACGAGGCGGATCACACTCACCGCGGTCTCCAGGTCGCCGGCCATGATCGCGCGCTCGATCGGGGCCGCGCCCCGCCAGCGCGGAAGCCGCGATGGATGCACGTTCAGCCAGTTCGCTCGGTCGAGCAGGCCGGACGGGATCAGCGCACCGTAGGCGACGACGACGACCGTGTCAGCGCCGTCGAGCGAGAACGTCTCGTCGAGACGCTCAACCTGGCGGACCGGGATGCCCAGGCGAAGCGCTGCCTCCTTCGCGGGAGGAGCACCGACCTTCCGTCCGCGACCGCGCTGCCGGTCGGGGCGCGTGAGCAGGAACTCAATCTCGTGCTTCGCGGCGAGCCGTTCGAGGACGTCTGCTCCGAGCGGCGCGGTCGCCGCGACGCCCAGCCTCAAAGCACCGTGGACTGGCGCAGGACGGCGAGCGCGTCCCGCTTGCCCTCGGGCGTGGTGCGATCGAGGATGAGGACCCCGTCCAGATGGTCGAGCTCGTGTTGCGCCACACGTGCAGGGAGGCCTTCGAGCTCGAGCGTGACCGGATTCCCCTCGGCGTCGCGGGCGTCGATGCGGACCCGCACAGGCCTTTCGACCGGCACGAGGACGCCCTGCAGCGAGAGGCAGCCCTCGTCGTCGTCGTCCACCTCGCTCGAGCGCTCGACGATCACCGGGTTGACGAGCGCTTGTGGCTCCTCGTCCTCGTCGGCCTGGATCACGAACACGCGGCGCAGGATCCCAACCTGGTTCGCGGCCAGCCCGACCCCGCGGGCGTCCTGCATGAGATGGATCATCCGCTCGACGAGCTGCTCGAGATCGCCGTCGAACTCGACCACCTCCTGGGCTTCGAGACGCAGAACCGGGTCCGGGTACTGGCGGATCTGCGCGAGCGCGAGCCGCCGTCTCGCCTCGACCTGCGCGTCGAGCTCGTCGGTCTTGACCTGGCCCTGCTCCGCCATGTCTTCGAGTGTAGTCAGATGCTTTGTGGGTCGACGTCGACCACGGCCGTGAGCTCCGCCTCACGCATGGCACGGGCGGCAGCGGCGAGGAGGCGGCCCGCTCGGGAAGCGACCTCTCGCGGGCGGTCGGTCTTCGCTACGAGCTGGGCGCGATGCCGTCCGCGCAATCGAAAAAGCGCTGCGGGGCCGAGCAGCTCGGCCGGGGCGCCCGCCAGGCCGTCGGCCAGCTCGGTCAGCGCTCGCATCGTGTCCTCTCGCTCAGGGCCGCCGACGAGGATGCGCACGAGGTGCCGGTAGGGCGGGTAGCCCAGCTCGCGCCGGCGCTCGAGCTCGCCCGCGAGGAAACCCTCGACGTCCTGGCGCGCCGCGAAGGCGATTGCCCGCGACTCAGGCTGGAACGTCTGGACGAGCACGCGCCCGGGCGCATCGCGGCCGCTGCGCCCGGCCAGCTGTGTGACGAGCTGGAACGTGCGCTCCTCGGCGCGGAAGTCGGGCACTCCCAGGCCGGTGTCGGCGTCGATCACGGCTGCGAGCGAGACGTCGGCGAAGTGATGCCCCTTCGCGACCATCTGCGTGCCGACGAGCACCGCGTGCTCCGAGTCGGCGAAGCGTCGAAGCGTCGCCGCCGGCTCCCCCGGCCTGTCGATGGCGTCGGCGTCGAGCCGGAAGCGCTCCAGCTCCGGAACGTGCGCTTCGAGCTCGCGCTCGAGCCGCTGTGTCCCGGCGCCGATGCGCGCGAGCTCGACCGAGCCGCAAGCCGGGCAGCTCTCTGGGGCCGGCTCCACGACGCCGCAGTGGTGGCAGTGCAGGGCGTCGTCGCGGTGCAGCACCAGCGCCACGTCGCAGTTCGCGCAGCGCCTCGTCTCGCCGCAGGCGCGGCAGTGCAGCGCAGGCGCGACCCCGCGCCGGTTGAGCAGGAGGATCGCCTTGCCTCCGCCCTCGGCGACCTTGCCGAGCTCGGCGAGAAGCGGCGCGGAGAGCGGATACCCCGCCTCGCCGCGGAGGTCGACCGTGCGCACCATCGGGCGGCGGACGCCGATGCGCTCGCCGAGCTCAAGCCGCTCGAGTCGCTCCCAGCTCTCGGGGCGAGGCGTGGCGCTTCCGTAGACCGCCACGGCGCCCTCGAGCGAGGCTCGCTTCGCCGCCACCGTCCGCGCGTCATAGCGCGGGTCGGACTCCTGCTTGTACCCGGCGTCGTGCTCCTCGTCGACGCAGATCACACCGAGCCTGGGGAGCGGCGCGAACACGGCCGAGCGCGCACCGATCACGATCGGCGCCGCCCCGGAGGCGATGCGCTCCCGCTCGTCGCGCCGTTCCGCCTCGGTCAGCGCCGAGTGCAGGATCGCGACGCGGTCGCCGAAACGCGCCCGGAAGCGGCCCACGGTCTGCGGCGCGAGCGCGATCTCCGGGACGAGCACGATCACGCCGAGCCCGCGCTCGAGCGCGTCGGCTGCAGCCTGGAGGTAGACCTCGGTCTTGCCGCTCCCGGTCGCTCCGTACAGGAGAAAGTGCCCGCCTCCTTCGCCGAGCGCACCGCGCAGCCTGGCGAGCGCACGCTCCTGCGCTGCGGTCAGAGCCCGCGGCTCGGGCTCACCTCCCAGCGAATCGCGTTCGGCCGGCTGCGGCAACTCCTTGCGGCGAGCGCGCTTCGGCGGAGCGACGAGCGCCAGCGCCCGCCCGGGCGTCGACCCGTAGTAGTCCGAGAGCCAGAGCGCGAGCTCGACGAGCGGCGCCGGCAGCGACTCGACGACGCGCTCGATCGGAGCGGCCTCCACTCCCTCGGGCGGCGCGTCCTCGAGGCCGATCACGACCCCACGCTGCCTCGCCCCACCGAGCCGCACTGCGACGACCGCGCCCCGCCCCACGTCGTCCGGGACCTCGTACGTGAACGGACGCGCGAGCGCGCGGGTCGTCACGAGCGGGTAGACCGAGGCGTACTGCGTCACGCCCCGCAGGCTACGCCGAGGATCAGACTCCGGCGGCTTCGATGATGAAGTCGGTCGCAAAGCCCAGGAAGAGCCCCGCGAGCAGCATCCAGGCGACGAGCGTCTTGTACCCGAGCTTCTGGTTGACGTTCATCAGCTGGATCACGACGTAGAGGATCGAGCCGGCCGCGAGCGCGAGGAAGGCGACCGACACTGTCTCGTTGACCCATGTCTGCCCGAGAAGCGTCCCGACGAAGGTCGGCCCGCCCCCGATCAGCCCCAGCAGCGCGAGGAACTTCCACGACGGCCGCGTCTCGGAGCCTGAGAGCGGCGCGACGATGCCGAAGCCCTCGGTCGCGTTGTGCAGGCCGAAGCCGATGATCAGGACGAGCGCGAGCGTGACCTGGTCCTGAGCCGCGGACTGCCCGATCGCGAGCCCCTCGGAGAAGTTGTGCAGCCCGATGCCGGTCGCGATCAGGAGCGCAAGCCAGGCGGCGGGCGAGAGGCCTGCCACCCACGAGCGGTCGAACTCGACTGCCGAGGCAGCGCCCGGGCCGAGCATCGCCTTGCCGCGCTGGCGGCTGAACCACCGGTCGTAGTAGACGAGGCTCATCAGGCCGATCGTGGCGCACGCCGCGAAGGTCACGGCGAGTTGCACGAAATCGAGCCACGAGCCGCCCTCGTCGGTTGCCGACGTCAGGGCCTCCTCGACCGGCTCGATGCCGTGGACGAGCACGTCCCAGAGCAGGAAGAGCAGGATCCCCGTCGCCATCGCGCTGAGGGCCGCCTTGAGCGCGGGGCTGGCGCTCTTGATCCGCCCAATCGGAAGGCCGAAGAAGATCGTGAAGCCGGCGAGCGCGCCGAGGACGAGCAGTTGCGCTGTGGACATAGGTGGTCTGGGTCTCCTTCTCCGTTTTGTAAGGCGAACCTTACAAGCGGCGCGCACTATATTCGAATCTGAATGGCCGAGCGTCACTCCGTCGACGAGTACCTGGAGACGATCTACTTCCTCGCCTTCCCGATCGGTGAGTACAGCCCACAGGCGAGCGGCTCCTCCCCCACGCTCGCTTCGCGCGTGGCCGAGATGCTCGGCGTCTCGCGCGCGTCGGCCGGCGAGATGCTGAAGCGGCTCGAGAAGGAGGGTCTCGTCCGGCGCGGCGAGCACAAGGAGGCGTTGCTCACCGCCGCGGGCCGGAAGCGCGCCGAGAAGGTCGTCCGCAAGCATCGGATCGTCGAGAGGCTGCTCACCGACTTCATGGGCTACACCGCCGCCGAGGCGCACGTCTACGCAGACGACATCGGCGAGACCTTCTCCGACGACATGGTCGAGCGGATGGAGGAGAAGCTCGGGTACCCGGAGCGCTGCCCGCACGGCTGGCCGGTCGACCCCGCGGTCGAGCAGGCCGAGAACAACGAGCTGGCCCCGCTCGCGGCGCTCGAGGCTCCGGCGAAGGCGACGATCGTGCGGCTCGCCGAGCACGACGGAGAGCTCCTGCACTGGTTCTACGACGAGGGGCTCGTGCCCGGAACGAAGATCGAGGTTCGGGACGCACAGCCGGCGGCCGGCCATTTCACCGTTCGCCGGGAGGGGGAAGATCAGGCGATCGGTGAAAAGGCCGCCGAGCCGCCCCTTTGACGATCAGTAGCCGCCGCCTCCGTAGCCGCCGGACGACGGCGCCGGAGCGGGTGTCGCCTTGCCGGCAACCGTCACCACATGCCAAGTGCCGACGTCCTTGAAGCCGTTGCCCTCGATGTCGCCGGGCTTCTCGTCCTCGTCGAACGTGTATAGCGGTCCGCCCTTGTAAGCCACCTGAAGCCGTCCGTCCGGGCGCTTCACGGTGCTGAGCGACCCGGCGCCGGCCGGCTTCGTTCCGCGGGCGACGACGAGGGGGTGCCACTCGGCGAGGCACGCCGAGGTCGTGCAGATGAAGTGCCCCTTCCGCTCGACGCTCAGGTGATAGAGCGTGAAGCCGCGGCGGTTGACGAGAATCGTCTTCGCGCCGACCATCCTGGTCTTGACGACGGCCTGCTTGTGGCGGTCGCTCATCGACCGGGCGGCGAGCGCTCCGATGAGCGCTGCCACGGCGACGACGAGGATCATGGGCACGATCAGCTTTGCATTGCGCATTTGGGGCCTCCTGGAGAGGTGAATGCCGAGCCTCCGAGTGGTTCTTCAGTGGGGCTCGTCACCCGGCAATACGCGCGGAGGAAGCCCGCGGATGCCCCTACACGCCGCGTTTAACGCGAGGTCAACAGACGGCTAGGCCGTGGCCGGCTCGCCGACACCCGCCGCCTGGCGGAGGGCCTCGGCCTTGTCGGTGCGCTCCCACGTGAAGTCGTGGTCGTCGCGGCCGAAGTGGCCGTACGCGGCCGTCTTCGAGTAGATCGGCCGCCGCAGGTCGAGGTCGCGGATGATCGCGCCCGGCCGCAGGTCGAAGTGCTCCTTGACGAGCTCCTCGATCCGGTCGACCGCGATCTTCTCGGTGCCGAACGTGCGGACTGCGACCGAGACGGGATGCGCAACCCCGATCGCGTACGCGACGTTCACCTCGCAGCGGTCGGCGAGCCCGGCCGCGACGAGGTTCTTCGCCACGTAGCGGGCCGCGTACGCCGCCGAGCGGTCGACTTTCGTCGGGTCCTTGCCCGAGAACGCACCGCCGCCGTGCCTCGCCGCTCCGCCGTACGTGTCGACGATGATCTTGCGTCCGGTGAGCCCGGTGTCGCCCATCGGCCCGCCGAGCACGAACTTTCCCGTCGGGTTGACGTAGACGAAGTCGCGTTCCTGGAACCGCCTCTGGTCGTAGAGCTCCGAGGGGAGGATCGGGCGCAGGACGCGCTCGACGATGTCGGGCTTGATCAGGTCCTCCGAGCTGATCCCGTCGGAGTGCTGCGTGGAGACGAGGATCCGCTCGATCTCGACCGGCGTCTGGATACCGTGCTCGTCGGCCTCGTAGCGCACCGTGACCTGGGCCTTGCCGTCCGGACGCAAGTAGGGCAGGTCGCCTGCTTTGCGCACCTCGGCCAGACGCTTCGTGATCTTGTGCGCGAGCATGATCGGAAGAGGCATCAGCTCCTTCGTCTCGTTCGTCGCGTAGCCGAACATCATTCCCTGGTCGCCCGCGCCGAGCTTGTCGAGCGGATCGTCGTCACCCGGGTCGTGCTGGACCTCGGTCGATCGCGACGACGACGCCGCATGTCGTCGCGTCGAAACCCCACTCGGAGTGCGTATAGCCGATCTCGCAGATCTTCTCGCGGACGATTCGCGCAACGTCGACGTACGTCTCGGTCGAGATCTCGCCGGCGACGACGACCAGACCGGTCGTGATCAGCGTCTCGCAGGCGACGCGCCCGGAGATGTCGTCTCGGAGCACGGCGTCGAGCACGGAGTCCGACACCTGGTCGGCGATCTTGTCGGGATGTCCCTCCGTGACCGACTCGGACGTGAACAGGAACTCGCGCGCGGCCATGTGCCGCGAGAACGCTACTTGATCGTCACGAAGCCGGAGACCGTGGTCCGGTCGCCGTCCTGTTTCGTGTACAGGATCGCCGAGTGCAGCGGCTTCGTGTTCGCGCGCACGTCGGGCGGGATCGCCTCGGGCGAGTTGCTCCCCGACATCACATCCGCGAAGCCGAAGAGCGCCGGCAGCGTCAGCTTGAGGTTCACGTACACGAAGCCCGAGGTCTCGTCCGGCGCCGAGGACGCGTTGAGGGCCTCCCGGTACACGCTGTCGTCCGACAGCTTCGCGCCGTCGCCGAGCGCGGCATCGATCTTGGCGCGGGCATTCGAGACCAGCACCTTGCCGTCTCCCACGACGGCGTAGATGGTCAGGTTGTCCTCTGGATACTCGAAGACCTTCCCCTGCGCGCCCTGGATCGCAAGCGGCCGCACCTCGACACCGCCGAGCCCGGCGATCGCGGCGATTCGGTTGATCAACTGCGTCGCCTGGTCCTCATCGTCGACGCTGAGTGCGAAGAGGACGTCCGGAAGCGGCTCGCCGTTGTAGAAGGCGATCGCGCCCTCCTTGGAGAAGAGTGGAAGGAGGTCGTCCTTGAAGTTGAGCCCGAGCGCCTGCTGGATCTGGCGCAACTGCTTGCCGAACTGCGGCGAGTCCTTGCCAGCCGTGCTCAGAGCCTCGTCGAAGTACCGCTCGAGATCCCCGAACGAGAGATAGACGAGCGCACCGGAGGGCAGCGTGTTGTCGAGCTCCGCCGCGTAGCTGCCCATCTTCGTGCTCTTCGTCGACTCGTAGCCCGCCTGGAATGCGATGCCTTCGTCTTCGGCCGAGCTCGAGAACGAGATGTACTCCAGCTGTCCGAAGCTGTCGGAGAAGTTCTTGAAGGAACGCGTGTCCGGGTCCTTCGCGGCTTCCTTCTGGATCAGGTCGTAGATCGGCCGGCCCGCGACGTACCCGCGCAACGCCGAGTCCTCGGGGAGGCCCTTCATGGCGTTCTTGAACGTGTCCTCCCCGGACAGCGAGCTCCCGGAGGCGTGAGCCGCCGCAAAGTTGTCGAGCGCCTTCTTGTTGTCGGCGAAGACCGTCCAGCCGTCGATCTTGCGGTGCACCTGGACGTCGTCGCCCTCTCCGGCTTCCAACAGCTTGTCGAGCTTTGTCTCGTCCTTCGGCTTGGTGAAGAAGACGTAGTTGTGGTCGGCGTCCTTGTAGGAGAGGAGGACGAGGTTGATGTCGTGTCCGAGCGCGGGCTTCACGTCACGCTCCCAGGTCATCCCTTCCTTGGTGAGCTCCTTGCGCGCGTTCGCGAGCAGCTTCTCCCGTCCGGGAAAGCGGCCAAGCAGATCGTCGGCCTTGGCCCACTGGCTCGAGGCAGGGTCGGTGACGCCGGACACGTAGACGACGGTGCTCGCCGGCGCAAAGTCCGCGCCCTCCGGCGTCGAGCCGGCCTCTTTGGCCGTTCCGCAGCCGGAGGCCGCGATCGCGAGGACCGCGAGCAGGGAGATCCGCACGAGCCGCCTAACGCCCATTGCCTCCGACATCGGCCCGCCGTGGGCGAAGCTTGAGGCCCGGTACCTTGGCCAGAGGCGCACGAGGAGGGCGAAGCTGGAATTCGGACTGTGGCCGGGGAAGTGAGCGACGCGCAGTTACGGACGCTCGGTCCTACGGGGCTCCGCGTCAGCCCCCTCGGTCTCGGCCTGGCGGCTCTCGGGCGGCCAGGCTACATCAACGTGGGCCACGGCGAAGATCTCCGGGGCCGGACAGACGTCGCCGCCATGGAGCAGAACGCACACACCGTGCTGGACGCGGCGTTCGCCGGCGGCGTGCGTTACCTGGACGCCGCCCGCTCATACGGCCTGGCGGAGGCGTTCCTCGCCTCGTGGCTCGAGCGGCGCAGGCTGCAACCGAGTGACCTGACGATCGGCTCCAAGTGGGGATACACATACACCGCGGGGTGGCGGGTGGACACCGCGACCCCGGAGGTCAAGGACTTGTCTGTCGCGACCGTGCGCCGGCAGCTCGCCGAGAGTCGGGCGCTCCTGGGGCCGCACCTGCGCCTCTACCAGATTCATTCGGCGACGCTGGAGAGCGGGGTGCTCGACGATGCCGCGGTACTCGAAGAGTTGGCGCTCCTTCGGGCGGAGGGTGTGGCGATCGGCCTCTCGGTGACAGGGCCCGGACAGGCGGAGACGATCCTGCGTGCGGTCACGCTCGGCGCTTTCGACTCGGTTCAGGCCACCTGGAATCTGATCGAACGCTCCGCCGACGACGCGCTCGCGGAAGCTCACGGGGCCGGCCTCGGCGTGCTCGTCAAGGAAGCGCTCGCGAACGGTCGTCTGGCCGACCGGAGGGCGCCACACGTGCTGCGAGCCGCCGCCGAGGAGCGAGGCGTAACTCCGGACGCGCTCGCGCTCGCCGCCGCACTCGCTCGACCATGGGCGGATGTCGTTCTCTCCGGCGCAACAACCGCCGATCAGCTCCTGAGCAACCTGGCCGCTCTGCGGCTCGACTACGGCGACGAGCTCGACCACCGACTTGCGACACTCAGCGAGGAGCCGGCTGAGTACTGGTCAGCCCGAGCTGCCCTCCCCTGGAACTAGGCGCCGAAAGGCCCTCCGGACACGCCCACGAGCCGCAGGCGCCGGTACGTTCGTCGCTCTCTCGCGTGACTCAGCAGGTCGGCGCCTGAGCTCGAAGCGATTCTCGGTCCCGGACAGGAGTCGACCGATGTTCGCCCGATGGAGGAGCAGGATCGCGAGAGCAGCACCTGCGGAGAAGACCACGACCAGGGCCGAGGACCCGAGGGCGAGTGCGAACAGAGGCAGGGCGAGAGCGGCCAGCATCGACGCGATCGACGTATAGCGCGTGAGGAGAAATGTGACCACCCAGACAACGCCGGTGGCCAGAGAGGCGAGCGGGGCGAGCGCAAGCGCGACGCCGCCCGTCGTCGCGACGATCTTCCCTCCCTTGTTGAGGCCCATAAAGAGGGGACGCCAGTGACCGACCATCGCGGCGATCCCTGCGAGGAGACCAGTGAGCTCGTCTCCAGCCCACAGGCCGAGCAGCGCGGCCGCGAAGCCCTTGCCGACGTCCAGAACGGCGACCGTGAGACCGGCCTTGAACCCGAGTACGCGCCAGACGTTCGCAGCGCCGAGGTTTCCGCTGCCGACCGTGCGGATGTCGACGCCACGCAGGAGCTTGGCGACGACGTACCCCCAGGGGATGCTTCCGATCAGATAGCCGGCGGTAATGAGGATGAGATCGCGCATTCGATCGGGTGGAGGTGGCTCGATTCTACGACGCAGCGCCGTCAGACGGCTGTGGGCACGAGGCCCTGCCCCCTGAACCAGTCGATCGTCCGGCGAACGGTCTCCTCGACCGGCGTGTAGCGAAGGCCGAGCTCTCGCGCGGCTCTGGATCCATCGTAGGCATGGCCGTGCAGCGCGGTCCGCACCAGCTCGCGGCAGACAGGCGGGCTCCTTCGACGGAACCGCGCACTCGTCTCGACGGCCAAGGCCGCAGCCAGCGCGAGCCCTGGCGGCAGCGAGCGCACCTTGCGCTCGATACCTGTCAGGCGCTCGAGCAGCCGGATGCCGTCCCGGACGGAGATCGTGGCACCGCTGAGCACGTACCGCTCGCCCGGCTTCCCGCGGGCCTCCGCGCGTACGTGACCCTCAGTGCAGTCGGCGACGTCGATGAGGCTGATCGTCGAGTCGACGACGACCTTCAACCGCCCGTTCAGGTAGTCGAGCAGCAAGCGCGCGGTGCCCGTAGCCCGACCGGGGCCTTGAACGGAGGCCGGGTTGACCGATACGACCTCCCCGAGCGTGGCGGCGGACGACGTGTAGACGATGCGCCTGACACCTGCGTCGGCAGCTGCGTGGACGGCGTTCACAGAGCCGCGTACGTTCACCTCGAAGAGCGGCGACGTGTCGCCCAGACAGAAGGCGTTGACACCGGCGGCGTGGTAGAGGACTCCGCAACCGCGCATGGCGTCCACGAGCGTTCGCGCGTCGAGGACGTCGCCGTGCACGGGCTCGGCTCCCAGCGCGCGTAATGTGTGCGCGCCGTCGTCCGAGCGGGCGAGCGCCTTGACCGCGCGGCCGGCCGAGACGAGGCGTTCGACGATCGCGCCCCCGACGAAGCCGGTGCCCCCGGTGACAAATGCCGTTTCGGGCACTCGCAGCTAGTTCGCGCCCTTGGACAGAGCGGATGAGAAGCGCGTCAGGTACTCGACGGCGGACATGACCGTGACCACGACGGCGACGATCATCGCCCACTCGTCGAGGTACAGCGGCCCGATGGGGTCGCCGAAACGCAGGATCG
Organism: Actinomycetota bacterium; assembly: GCA_005883245.1. Classification (GTDB taxonomy): domain Bacteria; phylum Actinomycetota; class Thermoleophilia; order Gaiellales; family Gaiellaceae; genus VAXT01. The sequence goes on from VAXT01000043.1 coordinate 14,232, forward strand.
CGAGCAGAATCGCGACGAACTGGACGTTCGTCTTGAGCTTGCCCCAGATCGAGGGTGCGAACACGGTGCCCTCGGCGGCCACGACCCCGCGGAGACCGAGGATCAGCAACTCTCGACCGATGATGATCACCGCAACCCACGGAGAGGCCCGACCGACGTCGACGAGGGCGATGAGCGCGCCCGAGACGAGCAGCTTGTCGGCCGTCGTGTCGAGAAACGAGCCGAAGGTCGTCGTCCGCGCCCAGCGCCGCGCGAGGTACCCGTCGATGAAGTCCGTGGCGCCGGCGACCACAAAGAAGACCGCCGCGGCCGTGTACGCGGTGCTCCGGTCGGGGCCGAGCAGGATCAGCGCCATCACGACCGGCACGAGCAGGATGCGGACCCAGGTGATGCCGAGCAGGATGGAGACGTGAGCGCCCGGCTGTGCAATCACGGCGCCGCCTGCTCCGACCCGGCGATCGGCGCTGCTTCTCCCGCGAGCAGCGCGCGAACCTCCTCGGCGGACGCCAGGCGCAGCGCCTCGCGCGCGAGGGCCGCCGCCGTTCCTGAGTCGACCTGACGCACCGCTTCCTTGATCGTCGGGATCGCCGGAGGGTTCACGCTCAACTCCGTGACGCCGAGCCCGACGAGGGCCGGCACCGCCAGCGGCTCCGACGCCAGTTCACCGCATACGCCGACCCACTTCCCTTGACGCTGGGCCGCCTCCGTCACTGCCTGAATCAGGCGCAAGACGGAGGGGTGGAGAGCATCGGCCAGGCCGGCGAGGCGCTCGTTCCCGCGCTCGGCCGCCAGTGTGTACTGCGTCAGGTCGTTCGTCCCGATCGAGAAGAAGTCGACCTCCGGTGCGAACGCTTGGGCGGCGAGTGCAGCCGCCGGAACCTCGACCATGATGCCGACTTCCATCTGCCCGGCGATCTCCCCCGCCCGCTCGACCTGTTCGCGCGCGCGTGTGAGCACCGAGACGGCCTCGCGGTACTCGGCGAGCGTGGCGACCATCGGGAACATCACCTTCAGCGGATGTGCCGCCGCGGCCCGCAGCACCGCCCGCAACTGGGCCTCGAGGAGCTCGGGTTGGTCGAGTCCGAGCCGGATTCCACGTACCCCCAAAAAGGGGTTCGCCTCGGGCCTGCTCGGCAGGTACGGGAGCGGCTTGTCCGCACCGACGTCGAGAGTGCGGAGGATCAGGGGCATTCCGTTCAGCCGTGCCGCAACGTCGTCGTAGGCGGCGAGCTGCTCCTCCTCGGAGGGAAGAGAGTCACGATCGAGGAACAAGAACTCAGTACGCAGGAGACCGACCCCCTCGGCGCCGTTGGCGACCGCTACGTCGACGTCCGCCGGCGACCCGACATTGGCCACGACTTCGATCCTGCGCCCGTCCAGGGTCTCAGCGGGCTGCCGCGCCGAGGCGACCGCGCTCCGCGCCGATTCTTCCCGTTCGGCCTGCCGACGCTCGTAGCCGCGCACGACCTCCTCACCGGGGTCGACGTCAACGGTGCCCGCGTCCCCGTCCAGGACGAGCGGCGTTCCCTCCTGAACGTCGAGCAAATCTTCCCCGACCCCCACCACCGCCGGGATCCCGAGCGAACGGGCCAGGATGGCGCTGTGCGAGGTCGCGCTGCCGTGCGCGGTGGCGATTCCCTCGACGAGCTCGCGGTCGAGTGTGGCCGTCTCGGCGGGAGTCAGATCGGGTGCGATCACGATTCCGCGCTCGACCACGGCCCGGCCGCCTCGATCGCCGCCCACGAGCTCCGCGACCACCTGTCGAGCCACACCCGTCAGGTCTTCCGCCCGCGCTCGGAGATAGTCGTCGTCGAGACTCCGGTAGCCGGCTGTCACCCTATCGGCCGCCGTGTGCCATGCCTGCGCCGCGTTGAGCCCGTCCTCGAAGATGGCCCGCCGCGCAGGCTCGAGCAGCGCTTCGTCATCGAGGAAGAGGAGATGAGCGTCGAAGATCGCCGCGTTGTAGTCGCCCGCCCGGGCGGCGACAGACTCACGTGTGGCCCGGATCTCCTTCCGCACGCGCTCGAGGGCGCGGCCGAGCGCCTCCCACTCGGCCGCCGGATCGCTCGCCGGACTGGTCGGGATCTCCGGCTCCGGCGCCCGAAAGTGACGGGCCGGTCCGTGTGCCGCTCCGGGCGCACCGGGGAGCCCCTGCAGCGAGCCCTCGTCGGAGCGTGCGGATGAAATCTCGCTGACCGGCGGCGCTGCGGCGGCAGGCTCTTGCCGCTCGTCAAAATCGCGCTCGGCCAGCGCGGCCAGCGCAGCAAGAACCTCATCTGCCTGCGCCCCGCGCGCCGCGACCAGCACCTCGTGGCCTTGCCGCACCCCGAGCGTCGCCAGCTCATTGAGACTCCGCCCGCTCGCAGGTCCGCGGCCGGTCGTCACGTTGGTGACGGTCACCTCGGCGTCGAAGCTCCCCGCGGTCTGGACGATTCGCGCTGCCGGGCGCGCGTGCAAGCCGAGCAGATTCCGCACCTCCAACCGGGCAGTTGCGGAGCCGTCAGCGAAGCCTGCCTGGACCGGTGCCTCCTCCTCCTCCTCGCCGGTGCCGAGATGGGCGATCTTCGCTTGCAGCGAGCCGCGGGCCTGGGCCGCCACCTCATCCAACGACGCGCCGAGCTTGGCCGTGACCGCAGCCGCGACCGCCCCTTCCGCTAGTGGCGCCTCCGTGAGCAGGACGCGCGCGCGGCGTTCCGCCGAAACCATGTCGAGCGCCATCTCCGCGCTCAGCACGGCACTGCCAAGATCCATCAGCACGAGGACTCCGTCCCCCTGGTCTGCCGACTCGATCGCCTCGGCCACGCGAACGGCATCGGTGCCTAGCCCGGGCTCCGGCCCTTCGATCCCTCCGGCGAGCTCGATCGGGACCTCACCGCCCATACCGCGCGCCAGCTCGGCAACGCCTGAGGCGAGCGTCGCGCTGTGGGTGACGATGACGAGTCCGACCACCGGTCAGCCGGCGGCGCCGTTGGGACCGAGCCCGTAGGCGCGATGCAGGAGCTCGACAGGGTGCACGGCGTGGACGGCGGCGCCGTGCTCGATCTGCCACCGACACGTCTCGCTGTCACAGGCCGCGAGATCGCCGCCGGCCTCGCGCAGCGCGTTGAAGAGCGGCTCCCCGACGGCCATCGAGATCTCGTACTTCTCTTTCTTCAGGCCGTAGGTACCGGCGATCCCACAGCAATCGGCGTCCAGCTCGATGACCCGCAGATCCTGAATCAGCGCGAGCAGGTCGAGGGCGGGCTTGCCGATTCCATGCCCTCGCTGCTGGCAGGGCGCGTGGTAGGGAACGGTCAGCGGGAGGGGTTCCAGGTCCGTTCGCAGCTCTCCGCGCTCGTGCAACAGGAGCAGGAACTCACACACGTCGTACGTCGCTTCGCTCACCACGCGGACGTCTTCGTCGCGGACGCCGAGAATCTCACGCGCTTCGCGCTTCAGCATCAGGCTGCAGCTCGTCGCGTTCGCCACGATCGGCAGGCCGTCGCGGGCGTACCGAGCGAGATTGGCCACGAGGTGCCGCACGTAGATACGTGCCGCCCGGAAGTTGCCGTTCGACTGCAGCGGGAGCCCGCAGCAGTCCTGAGGCGGGACGAGCACGTTGAAACCGTTGTGCTCGAGGACTTCGACGACCATCTGTCCGACGCCGGGCTCGTAGTAGTTGGTGCCGCACCCGTGGAAGTAGACGACGCTTTGCTCGGCCACCGGGCTGCGGTGCTCCCGCGCCCAGTCCTGGAACGTCCGGCCGGCGAACTGGGGAACGGGCGCGTCGCGATGGATGCCCAGCAGGCGCTCGGCGAGCAGCCGCAGAGGACGTGACCGAAGTGTCCGGTTTGCGAAGGGCGCGACAGGGGTCCCGAGGCGGCCGAGCACGCTCGGCCTGGCGATCAGCTGGTTGCGGAGCGGAATGCCCCGCTCCTCCCAGAGCCGAGCTCGAGCCTGAGAGTTGATTTCCGCGATCTTCACTCCCTGCGGGCAGACCTGCGTGCAGATCCCGCAGCCCGAGCAGTAGTCGACCGATGCGTCCACCGAGGCCCCGGAGCCGCGGTAGCGCTCTGCCTGGGGCCCGACGTACTTCGGGCCCGGAAAGAGCGGGGTCGCCCGCGAGTACGGACAGAACGTCTCGCAGATCGTGCATTTGACGCAGTGGTCGAGCGAGTCGCGGACGAGCTCTGTCATGAGGCCCCTTCAAGAATCGCTGCGGCGGCAGCGTATCCCGTCGCCAGGCTGAGCCCGTTGCCAGAGGCCTCGCGCCAGGGGTAGGCGCCGGCGACGGTCGCGCCACTCGCATGGAGGTTCTCGTAGACCGCCTGGCCGCCCGCGTCGATCGGCCTGAAGCGGTCATCGACTGCGACCCCGACGCGGTTCAACGGATGCTCGGCGAAGTAGTCCGGCAGGAATCGCGGTCCGCCCGGGGGCGGTGTGTCGGCGAGCGGCAGGCCGAAGACGCTTTCCGACACGCCCCCGTAGGAGTCGAGCTGGAGCCCGCCGGACGCGAGCCCGCCAGTTGCGAGCACGAACGTGTCGGCGCGGTAGGTACTCGCCCGCGCCGTGGGCTGCGTGATGACGGCTTCGACCCGCCCCCCGCTGGTCTCGGCACCGACGACCGGCTCGCCGACGTGGATCCGGCCTCCCGCCTCGCGTAGCGCAGAGCTCATCGCGTTGTACAGGCGGATACCCGACACCGAGGGCGGCAGGGTCGCAACTTCGAACACAGGCCGCGCCAGCCTCGTCTCGAGCTCACGCCAGACCTCGCCCGCCCGTGCAAGGCCGAGCACGGCGGGAAAACCGACGCGTTCGTCGCGCTCGAGCTTCCGGCTCAACTCGCGGACGAGCGCGTCACGAACTGACGGCTCCTCGAGCATCCTTGCCAAGCCGGCGCTACTCCCGTCCGGCCTGCCCGCGAGCGGCAGCGACACCTCGATCGAACGCGCGGAGACTGCGTGGCCGTCCGGCTGAGCCTGCGCGAGGTTGGCGGCCAGATAGGCAGGGTAGAAGTCCTTGAGCCCGAGCCCGACGAACGCGTACTGGCCGCCGGTGCGGAGGTCACCTGCTGCCATCGTCTCCGGGACGAGCGCGGACGGCTTCACTGCGCCGACCGCGGTCGGGAGAAGGAAGTTCTCCTCCAAGCCGCCCTGGTAACCGATCGCCGGCAGCCGCTCCTTGAACCACTCGACGCTTGCGGCGATGAGCCCGGGCCTCAGGCGGGCGTACGGATGCTCGGGGTTCGCCGACGTGAAGGCGGGCAGCGCCTCCGCGGGCCTCGCCACCGGTCCGGGATCGAAGCCGAGGACGTCGATCGTTGCCGGAGCGAGGTGCGTCGAACCGACA
>VAXT01000044.1 GCA_005883245.1 Actinomycetota bacterium
CGGGGCGCTTCATCTCGCTCGTCAAGTTCGAGCACACGATCTTCGCGCTGCCGTTTGCGTACGTCGGCGCCTTCCTCGCGGTCGACGGCGTCCCGTCGGCGCACGACCTGCTCTGGATCACGATTGCGATGATCGGGGCCCGCTCGCTGGCGATGGGGCTCAATCGGTTGGTCGACGCCGGCATCGACGCCCGGAACCCGCGCACTGCGAGCCGCGAGCTTCCGTCGGGCCAGTTGACCGAACCGCAGGTCGCGCTCTTCTGCCTCGTCTCGCTCGGCGTGTTCCTGCTGGCGGTCTGGCAGCTCGACCCGATCGTCCGCTGGCTGTGGCCGATCCCGGTGGCCGGGTTCGTGATCTACCCCTACCTGAAGCGGTTCACCTGGATCTCGCACCTGTGGCTCGGCGCGGTCGACGGGCTTGCGCCGATGGGCGCCTGGATCGCGATCACCGGCGACCTGCCCTTGGCCGCCTGGCTGCTCGGCGCCGCGGTGGCGTGCTGGGTGGCCGGGTTCGACTGCTTCTACTCGCTGCTCGACCTCGACTTCGATCGCCGGGAAGGCTTGAAGTCGGTCGCCACGGGCTTCGGGGAGCGCGGCGCATTCTGGACAGCGCGCATCTTCCACGTCGCGACCGTCGGTCTGCTGATCTGGGTGGGCGTCCTGCTCGACGTCAACTTCTTCTACTGGCTCGGCGTCGTTGCCGTCGCGGCGCTCCTGATCTACGAGCACGCGATCGTGCGGCCGGGCGACCTGAAGCGGCTCGACACCGCGTTTTTCCTGATGAACGGGGTCATCAGCGTCACGTTCTTCGGGTTCGTGCTTCTCGATTCGCTGTTCTGAGGGCCTAACTACACTCGGGCGGTGATCTGCGCCCGGAAGCTCTCCAAGCGGTTCGGCGACAAGCGCGTCCTCGAGAGGCTCGACCTCGAGGTGCCGCGGGGCGGGTTCGTGCTCGTCACCGGGCCGAACGGGTCGGGGAAGACGACGCTGCTGCGGCTCTGCGCCGGGCTCTTCGCGCCGACCGGAGGCGAGCTCGAGGTCGACGTTCCGCGCGGCGCGATCGGTTTTCTCGCCCACGAGCCGCTCGTCTACCGCGAGCTGACCGCGCTCGAGAACCTCGACCTCTACGGGCGGCTGTACCGGCTACCCGAGCGTCGTGAGCGCGCCGGCGCGATGCTGGAGCGATTCGGGCTCTGGCGCGTCCGGAACGAGCGGGCCGGGACGTTCTCCCGCGGGATGCTCCAGCGGCTCGCGCTCTGCCGCACGTTCCTGCACGATCCCGACCTGCTGCTCCTCGACGAGCCGTTCGACGGGCTCGACGTCGAGGGCGCGGACCTGCTTCAGATGGAGCTCGCCCAGCGGACCGGCGTCACCGCGCTCGTGGCGACCCACGACCCCGAGGCGCTTGCGGGTCGCGTAAGCGCGCGCCTCGCCTTGGCATGAGCGCCTATGCCGGAGACGTCGCGGCCCTCGCGCGCAAGGATCTGCTGCTCGAGCTGCGCTCGCGGGACACGGTGCCCGCGATGCTGCTGTTCGTCGTCTCGGCGCTGACGATCTTTCATTTCGCGCTGCCCAGCGGCTCGTCGGCGCGCGCCGAGACGGGGCTGCTCTGGATCGCGATCGTCTTCACGGCGCTCCTGGGCCTCACACGCGCCTTCGCGGCCGAGCGAGAACAGAGCCTGCTCGACGGCCTCGTCCTCGCGCCGTGTGACCGTAGCGCGATCTGGCTCGGCAAGACGATCGGCGTGACGCTCTTCCTGGTGCTGGCCGAGCTCGTCGCCCTGCCCGCGTTCGCGCTCTTCTTCCATCCACTGTCCTGGGAGCTCGTGGCGGCCGTGGCGCTGGCGGACGTCGGCATCGCCGCGATCGGCACGCTGCTCGCCGCGATCGCCGCCGCGAGCCGCGCCCGGGAGCTTCTGCTGCCACTGCTGTTCCTGCCGCTCGCGATCCCGGTGGTGATCGGAGGCGTCGGCGCGAGCATCGCCGCGAATCCCGGCTCTTTCCTCGCCTTTCTCGGCCTGTACGACGGCGTTTTTGCGATTCTCTCGTGGGCGAGCTTTGAGTACGTCGTTACTGAGTGAACACAGAAGGGGGCGCTCGCTGCGCTTCGGGGCCCCACTTCTCGCTGCGGCGGCCGCGGTCCTCTTGGTCGGCGGGCTTGTGCTTGCCTTCTACTGGGCTCCGGAGGACGCGGATCAGGGCTTCAGCCAGAAGATCTTCTACATCCACGTGCCGATTGCGCTGACGGCGTACGCGGGCTTCGGCTGGGGCGCGTGGAAAGCCCTGCGCCTGCTTTGGACGGGCGAGCGGCGCTACGACCTGGAGAGCTACACCGCGGTTCACATCGGCGTCATCTTCGGGCTGCTCACGCTCGTCACCGGCTCGATCTGGGCCAAGATCTCGTGGGGGCACTGGTGGACCTGGGGCGAGCGCCAGCTCGTGCTGTTCCTGATCCTGTTCCTCTTCTACTCGTCGTACTTCATGCTCCGCTACTCGACCGAGCCCGGGCCTCGGCGGCAGCGCAACTCCGCCGTCTACGCACTGTTCGGCGTCGTGCTGATCCCCGTCAGCTTCCTCGCGGTTCGGATCGCGGGGACGATCCTGCACCCGACGATCTTCACGCACGAGGGAGCGGACCTTCCCTGGCAGATGCTGGTGTGCTTCCTCGTCAGCCTCGGCGGGATGCTCGCGCTGGCGGGGACGCTGTACCAGGTCGAGCTGGCCGGCAAGCGCGCCGACGGGAGCCTGCGCGAGCTCCGGGAGCTGCTCGCATGACGACCGCCGAGAAGTACGTGACCGGCGCGTACCTGGTGCTCCTGGGGACGCTGCTCGTCTATCTGCTGATCATCGCGCTGAAGGTCACGCGGCTCGAGCAGGAGCTCGCCGACCTGACGCGCGCTGCGCGGGAGAAGCTCGGTGGCTGAGCTCCTCTTCTGGCCGGCGTTGCTCGCGTACGGGGAGGCTGCGGTTGCCTACGCGGGCGACGCGCGGCGACCCGGCTCGATGGGCCGCCTCGCGACCTGGGGCGTGCGGATCGGCTGGCTCGTGCAGACGGCGCTTCTCGTCGCTCAGGCGGCGCGCGCAGACGGGTTTCCTTGGGACACCTGGGCCGGCTCGCTCAACCTCTTCGTCTGGCTCGTCGTCGGGGCATACCTGATCTGGGGCTGCAAGCCGCGGTTCCGGCTGCTCGGGCTCGTGGTGATGCCGCTGGCCGCGCTCCTGCTCGCGATCTCGTATGCAGCGGGTGGCGTCGGCGGGTCCGGGACGAGCGGGTACTCGACGCTATTCCTGGTCGGTCACGTCGGGCTCGTCCTGGCCGGGTTCGCAGGGTTGACGCTGGCCGCGGCGCTTGCGCTGCTCTACCTCTGGCAGGAGCGGGAGCTGAAGCGGCGCAGCTCGACGGTTCTGCGCTTCCGGGCGCCCTCGCTCGTCACGTTGGAATCGCTCTTCGGGCGCACGGTCGCCTACTCGCTGCCGGTGCTGACGATCGGGATGGCCGCAGGGTTCGCGCGCCTGCGCCACGGCTCGCAGCTCGATCCGCTGATCGTGCTCACGGTGCTGACCTGGGCCGTGTACGGGGCGTTCCTCGTGCTGCGCTTCGGAGCGGGCTGGCACGGGCGGCGCGCCGCGTACATGACGCTGGCCGGCTTCGCGCTCGTCGTGGCCATGCAGCTGAGCCTGCACATGGGGCACTTCGCATGAGCCTCGTCCTCGTCGGCACGTCGCATCGCCTGTCGCCCGTGGAGGTGCGCGAGCGGGTGGCCTTCGATCTCGCGGGTGCTGCCGAGGTGGCTCAGCGGCTGGCCCTGGACGGCGAGGCGGTGTGCCTCTCGACCTGCAATCGCACTGAGCTCTACCTCGTGGACACGGATCCCGAGGCGGCCGAGACGCGGGCGTCCAAGGCCTTGCTCGGCGACGAGGTAGAGCTGTACCGGATGACCGACGAGGCGGCGGCGCTGCACCTGTTCCGGGTCGCGGCCGGGCTCGACTCGCTCGTTCCCGGCGAGGGTGAGATCCTCGGCCAGGTACGCGACGCCTACGAGGCGGGAGCCCACGGTCCGGTGCTCGACAGGCTGTTCCGCGAGGCGCTCAGGGTCGGCAAGAAGGTGCGGACCGAGACCGCGATCAACGAGAGCCCCGCGTCGGTCTCGTCCGCGGCTGCCGCGCTGGCCCAGCAGGTGTTCGGCGATCTGGCGGGATGCCGTGTCCTGCTCGTCGGCGCCGGCGAGGTGAGCGAGCTCGCGGCCAGGGCGCTCGCTGCGAGAGGCGCGACGATCGCGGCGGTGACGAGCCGGACGCAGGCAAACGCGGAGAAGCTGGCCGATGCCTTCGATGCCCGCGCAGTCCCCTTTGACCGGCTGGGCGAGGAGCTCGAGCGGGCCGACGTGGTCGTGTCCTCGACGAGCTCGCCTAAACCGGTCCTGTCCAGGGACCTGGTCCCGGGACATGGCCGGAAGGGCCGCCCGCTGTTCGTGATCGACCTCGCGGTGCCACGCGACGTCGAGCCCGACGTCGCGCAGCTCGAGGACTGCTACCTATACGACATCGACGATCTGCAGGCGGTCGTCCGGGAGAGCCTGAGCGGACGCCGGCGGGAGGCGGAGCGCGCCGAGGCGATCGTCGACCACGAGGCGGAGCGGTTCCGCGACTGGCAGGCGAGCCTCCGGGTCGTGCCCGCGATCGCGTCCCTCCGCGAGCGCGCCGAGAGCATCCGCTCCGGAGAGCTGGCCAAGGCGGAGAGCCGGCTCGAGGGCCTGTCCGAGAGCGAGCGGCGCACCGTGGAGTCGATCACGACCCAGATCGTGAACAAGCTCCTGCACCTGCCCATCGTCCGGCTCAAGCAAGCCGCGGCTGCCGAGGGCTCGGGGTATGTCGAGGTCGCGCGGGACCTGTTCGGCCTCCCCGGCGACGAGAGTGTTGATCAGAGTCGGAAGCCGCGGAAGTAGGCTCGCGCTCACGCAGGCCGAGCTGGCCGCGAACGCGATCCGCGCGCCCGGGGTCGAGATCGCGCTCGTCCCGATCACGACCGCGGGTGACCGCGACCGGACGAAGCCGTTCGGCCAGATCGGAGAGCGGGGGGTCTTCGTCAAGGAGCTCGAAGAGGCGCTCCTCGACGCCCGCATCGACGTCGCGGTGCACTCGGCCAAAGACATGACCTCGACGGACACGGACGGTCTTGCGGTCGGCGCGTACCTCCCGCGCGAGGACCCTCGCGACGCGCTGTGCGGCGCACGTGGGATCGAGCCCGGGATGCGGATCGGCACCGCGTCGATTCGCCGGCGTGCGCAGCTGCTCGCGCTCGAGCCGTCACTCTCGATCGAGCCGCTACGCGGGAACATCGACACGAGGCTCCGCAAGCGCGCGGAGCGCGGGCTGGACGCGGTCGTGCTCGCGGCGTGCGGGCTCGACCGGCTCGGGCTCGGGGGAGAGATCGGTCACCGCTTCGACCCGGAGGAGCTCCTTCCGGAGGCGGGACAGGGCGCGTTGGCGCTCCAGGTTCGCGTCGGCGAGGAAGAGTTCGTGGCGACCGCCGATGACCCGGAGACCGCGCGCCGCGTCGGGCTCGAGCGCGCTTGCGTGGCGGCGATCGGCGGAGGTTGCCTTGCTCCGATCGCGGCGCATCACGACGGCGAGACGCTGACTGCGCTCGTCGCCGACCCGGACGGCCGCTGGGTCGAGCGCCGCACGGGAGACGATCCGGTCGCGCTCGCCTCGGAGCTGGCCACGCTCGCCGCGTGAAAGTCGTCGTGACCCGTCAGCGCGCGCAGGCCGGGCCGCTCGTCAGACGACTCGAGGGGCTGGGCCACGAGGTCGTCGAGTGCCCGCTGATCGAGATCGAGCCCACGGACGATCCCGTCGACGTCGCGGGCTACGACTGGGTGATCGTGACGAGCCCGAACGGCGCCGCCGAGCTCGTCAGGCGGGCGACCGGTCTGCTGCCGCGGGTCGCCGCGGTCGGACCGGGAACGGCCGAGGCGCTGCGAGAGCTCGGCGCGGAGCCCGCGTTTGTGCCGCGAGTCTCGTCGCAGGACGGCCTCGTCGACGAGTTCCCGCGTCCCGCGGGCCGGGTGCTGTTCGCGGCGGCTGAAGGCTCGCGGCGACGGCCGATCGAGGAGCTCGGGGCCGACTTCGTCCCGCTCTACACGACGCGGCTCGTACGCCCAGATGAGCCTCCGGAGGGCGACGTCGTGGTCCTGGCCTCGGGGTCGGCCGCGAAGTCGTTCGCCGCGCTCGGCATCGAGATCCCTGTCGTCTCGATCGGCCCGCAGACGACCCGAGTGGCCGAATCGGCCGGCCTGCGGGTGGTCGCCGAGGCGGAGACCCACGATCTGGACGGCCTCGTCGCGGCCGTCGGTTCGTTAGCGTCGCGTTGACGTGTTGATCACGTTCCTCAGCGACTTCGGCCTCGAGGATGATTTCGTCGGCACCTGCCACGGCGTGATCAAGGTAATCGCACCCGGGGCCGAGATCCTGGACATCAC
>VAXT01000242.1 GCA_005883245.1 Actinomycetota bacterium
ATCGTCGTCGTCTTCGGCCTGAGGCGCAGCGCGCGTCCGGCCGGATCGGCGAGCGTCTTCACCGGCCAGCGCTCGCCGCCGCACCCGATCTGCTTCGCGCCCGGAGCGGTCGTCTTCGCCGGCGCGAGGCCAACCCAGGCGAAGGGAACGATCGCCAGGCCGAGGAAGGCGGCAGCCAGCGCGGTTCGTCTCGAGATCCGCACTCTATGTCCATTGTGGACGTGTCTGAGCGTCGTCGGAATAGCCCTTTTGGGGCAGCTTTCGGGCGCTGAGGCTTACAGTACGGGGGCGATGGAAGGTTCCACGCGCGAGACCGACTTCGTTGCGCTCGGGCAGCCGGGCTCGGAGGCGTTCGCCGGGATCGAGACCTTTCCCAACCCGGGCGTGTCGCACGTCGAGATGACCTCCGACGAGCTGACCGCGGTCTGCCCCGTCACCGGTCAGCCGGACCTGTACGTCGCGACGATCGAGTACTGGCCGGGGCGGCTCTGCATCGAGTCGAAGTCGCTCAAGCTCTACCTCAACGCATACCGCGACCAGGGCGCGTTCGCCGAGGCGCTCGCGGTCAAGATCCGCGACGACGCGGCCGAGGCGCTCCAGCTCGCCGCGGACAAGGTTCGCGTCACGCTCCGCCAGAAGGCGCGCGGCGGGATCACGATCACCGCCACGACCTAGCTGTTGCGCCTGGCCGTCCTGACCGGGCTCTACGTGGGCGTGGTCGTCATGGCCCAGGTGGGGACGAACAAGATCGTCGACGTCCCGCTGACCGGCCTCGTTGCGCCGGGCGGGACGTTCCTGATCGGGATCGCGCTCTCGATGATCGAAATCGCACATCGCACGGCCGAGACCCGCCGCGACGGGTTCTTGAACGCGCAGATGATGGTCGCGTGCGGCTGGGTCGCCTCGGCGATTCTCGCCGCCTACCTGGCGATCCTGAACGTGATGTCGCCCGAGGACCCGCTCTTCGACCGGCTCGCCGGCACGTGGCGGATCGTGGCCGCGTCCCTGCTCGCCTTCGCGGTCTCGGAGACGGTCGACAACTCGTTCGGCGCGTACCTGCGCGACCGGATCCACGACGCCTGGCGCGTCGTCGCGACGAACGCGATCAGCGTGCCGCTCGACTCGATCGTCTTCCTGCTCGTCGCCTTCGGCTCGCTCGACTTCATCAAGGGCCAGATCTTCGTCAAGTACGTGGCGACGCTGATCGTCGGAGTGCCGCTCGTGCTCGTGCTCCGCCGGTACGTGCGGGCCCGATGAGCTCCGCGCGCCGGCTCGCGCTCAGCCGGCTGGCCTCGCTGACGGCCGGCTCCGCCGCCTACATCGCGTTGATCTCGGCGATCTACAACGAGACCGGATCGGCCCTCTGGGTCTCGGCTGCGCTCTTCTTCGGCGTCGTCGGATCGGTGATCGGCGCGCCGGCCGCGGGTTGGATCGGCGACCGGTTCGAGCGGCGGCGGGTGATGGTCGGCTCGGATCTCGCCGGCCCGCCGAGTCGCTCCCGCGCGCGAACGCGCTCGTCGCGGGGACGACGTCGGTCTCGTACCTGCTTGGCCCGCTCCTCGGCGGATTGCTCCTCGGGGTGGGCGCGTCGGCGGCGCAGCTCCTGGCGGTGGATGCCGTGAGCTTCGTCGTCTCGGCCGCGCTCGTCGTCTCGATTCGGCGGCCGTTCGGGCTGGGCGGCGGAACGGAGTCGGAGCCGGGCGTGTGGGCGGGCGTGCGTCTGATCGCCCGTGAGCCGGTGCTGCGCGTGCTGATCGTGGCGTCGATGGTTTCGCTCCTCGGGATGGGGATCGTGAACGTCGCCAACTACCCGCTCTCGATCCACCTCGGCGGCGGCACCGAGGGCTACGGAGCGCTCGAGGCGCTGCTCGGGGGCGGCGGGGTGCTCGGGGCGGCGATCGCGGCGCGGATGCTGAGCGTGAGTCGCGCTCCGCTCGTCGTCACGGTCACGTTCGCGGTCTCGGGCCTCGGGCTCCTGCTCGCGGGGCTCGCGCCCGTGCTCGCCGTTGCGCTGGCCGGGATGGCGATCGCGGGCACGGGCCGCGGGCTCGGGGACGTGGCCGACACGACGCTCGTCCAGGCGCGAACCGACGATGCGCGCCGCAGCCGCGTCTTCGCAGCACAGGAGGGCGCGGCGCACGCGGCCTACAGCGCGGCGATGCTCGTCGGCGGCCTGCTCGTATCGGCCGGCGGAGCGCGCGCGGGTGTCCTGGCCGCCGCAGGCTGTGGGCTCGCCGCAGCGCTGGTCGCCTCGCGCATGTTGGCGTACGATCGCGCCAGATGAACCTCGGCCGGGTGGAGGAGCGGCTGGCTCCCCTCGACGGCATCGCAGCCGTCGTGCTCTGGGTCGCGGGCGTAATCGTCCTCCAGGGGCCCGCCGATCAGCCCGACACCGATGCAGCGCCTGCGGTTGCGCTCGAGTTCTTCAAGGAGCACCACGACGCGATCCTGCTCGGCACGTTCCTGTACATGCTCGGGACGCTCTTCTTCCTGTGGTTCCTCGGCCTCGTGCGCGCGCAGCTCGGCCCGGCCGAGGGCGGAACGAGGCGCCTGAGCTCGATCGCCTACGGGGCGGGCATCGTGACCGCGATCACGCAGCTCCTGATGCCGGCCGTCCACGCGACGGGAGCGATCAACCGAGACCATCTCTCGCCGGACGCGGCGCAGGTCTACCTCGGGCTGGGCGCGACGTTCTTCTACACGGC
>VAXT01000045.1 GCA_005883245.1 Actinomycetota bacterium
CAATCATGGCGCATGGGGCCTTGACGCCGATAATCGAGGCTTCGCCTGCTCGCCCTCGCCGCCGGGCTTCGGCATAACGCCGAGATAGGTCAACCTGGCCTGTGTTTCAGCGCCTACGGCCACAAATTCGGAATCACCATCTGGCGCCTGAAGGCGTGCCGGACAGAAGCCGCTATGGTCGAGCGCGTGCGCCCTGACGTGTCGCTTCCACATGGCACCGTCACGTTCCTGTTCACGGACATCGAAGGCTCGACGCGGCTCCTGCAGGAGCTCGGGGACGGGTACGGGGACGTCCTGGCCGAGCACCGTCGCACGCTGCGCGAAGAGTTCGCCCGCCACGGCGGAGTCGAGGTCGGCACAGAGGGAGACTCGTTCTTCGTGGCGTTCGCGAAGGCGTCCGACGCGCTGGCTGCGGCAGAGGCTGCACGGGAGGCGCTCGCTGACGGACCGATCCGCGTGCGGATGGGGCTGCACACCGGCGAGCCGATGGTGACCGAGGAGGGCTACGTCGGCATCGACGTGCACCGCGCCGCGCGCATCGCCGCTGCCGGTCACGGAGGCCAGATCCTCGTCTCGCAGGCGACGCGCGATCTCGCCGGCGCAGATCGGCTGCGCGACCTCGGCGTGCACCGGCTGAAAGACCTTGCGGGGCCCGAACGGCTGTACCAGCTCGACGACGGTGAGTTCCCGCCGCTTCGGAGTGTCGACCAGACGAATCTCCCGGTGCAGCCGACGCCGTTCGTCGGACGCGAACGAGAGCTCGCCGAGGTGCTCGCGCTGCTGGACGCGCATCGCATCGTCACGCTGACCGGCCCCGGCGGCTCGGGCAAGACCCGGCTGGCGCTGCAAGCGGCCGCAGAGAGCGTCGAGCAGTACGGCGACGGCGTGTGGTTCGTCTCGCTCGCTGCGGTACGCGATCCCGACCTGATCGAGCCGACGATCGCGCGAGTGGTCGGCGGTCCCGACGACCTGTTCGAGTTTCTGGCGGGCAAGCGGACGCTGCTCGTGCTCGACAACCTCGAGCAGCTCCTCCCGGATGCCGCGGAGATCGTCGTCCGGCTCGACGCCCGCATCCTCGCCACGAGCCGAAGCCGCCTCAATGTCGCCACCGAGCAGGAGTTTCCGGTGCCGACGCTGCCGTTCGACGACGCCGCGGCGCTCTTCACGCAGCGCGCTCGGCAGTTGGAGCCCCACTAGATCCTCGAGCGCCTCGGCCGCAGCCTGGACTTGCTGACGTCCGGGACGCACGACGCACCGGAGCGGCAGCGCACGTTGCGCGGCACCGTCGAATGGAGCTATCTGCTGCTGACACCCGAGGAGCAGGGTTTGTTTGCGCGGCTGGCCGTGTTCGCGGGAGGCTTCGAGCTCGAGGCGGCTGAAAGTGTTTGTTCCGCGGAGCTCGACGTTCTGCAGTCGCTCGTCGACAAGAACCTTTTGCGGCACGGCGAGGACGGTCGCTTCTTCATGCTGGGGACGCTCAAGGAGCTCGCGCTCGAGAAGCTGGGCGACCTGCCGGATGAGGCGTCCTTGCGTCGGCGCCACGACGACTACTTCCTCGCCGCCGCGGAAGAGCTCGACGCGCGTGAGCGATTGTCGGGGATGCGTGACCTGAGTGCGGACTCGCTCAACCGCTTCGAGCGGGAGCTGCCGAGCTTTCGCGCGACGCTCGCTGGGCTGTCCGATGACGGCCGGCACGAAGGCACGGCTCGTCTCGGAGCGGCCCTCTGGCGGTTCTGGCTGAACAGGACGCAGTACCGCGATGCCGCAGACTGGCTCGAGCAGGCGCCTCTGGAGGACAGGACGCTGCCGTTGGAGGTGCGGGCCGCTGCCCTCGGCGCTGCGGGCGCGATCGCGTACTACGTACACGACGATATCGACCGAGCGGAGAGGTTCTGGTGGGAGGGGCTCGAGCTGCGCCGGGTGCAAGACGATCCGTACGAGCTCGGCACGGCATTGAGTTGGCTGTCCAGTATCGCGTGGCGCCGGGGCGACCTCGACGGCGCGATCGCCTACCACAAGGAGGCATTGCCGCTGTTCGAGCAGGCCGGCGCCGACGCCTTGCTCCTGAACGAGCTTCACTGGCTGGGTGACGCGTACCGCGACCGCGGGGACTTGGACGAGGCTGAGCGCGTGCTCGAAGAGACGGTGACGCGTGCACGGGAGCGTGGCTTCGACCAGCAGCTGACGAGCACGTTGCACAGTCTTGGAGACCTCTCGCTCGATCGCCGGGATCCCGATGAGGCGCTGCCCCGCTTCGTGGAAGCGCTCGGCTATGCGGTCTCGACTGGAAATCGGCGCGTGCAGATCTACTGCGTGGCGGGCATCGGCTGCGCGCTGGTTCAGCAGGGCGACGATCGCGCGGGAGCGCGGCTGTGGGGAATCGCGGAAGACCAGGAACGCCGCCTCGGCTTCCGGATGCTCGGCACCGAGCGGCAGCGCTACGAGAGCTTGCTGGCGGAGGCCCGTGAGCGCCTCGGTGCGGCGTACGAAGCCGAGCACCGCGCCGGCGCCGGTTTGACGCTCGAGCAGGCGGTCGCCGAGGCACAGCTACGCGTGTCTGCGTGATTACGTAGCAGGCGGCGCCGTGCTCGTCGATCTCGAGGAGTGACTCAATCCGGGGGCGGCGACTGCTCGACGCGCGCGGCGTACAAGAGTGTGCTGCCGTCGCGCGACCACGTCCAGGGGCCAAGCCAGGAGGCGTCGAGTTCGCCCGAAATCTTCTCGACGACGCGGAACGCGCGGCCGTCCGGCTTGACGACCGCGATCCGGCCCGGCTCCTCCCGGAAGAGAGCTAGGCGCCGTCCGCTGCGGCTCCAGGCGAAGCCCTCCGCCCGGGCGACGCTTCTCACCCCCCGGGTGCGGACACGGACGATCTTCAGCCGCGCAAGTGTCACGAAAGCGATCTGCCGCCCGGACGGCGACCACTCAGGAGCCTCCGCGTTCTTCGCGACGCGCCGGCGAGCCCGGCCGTCGGCCCGGGAGACGTAGAGGTCTGCTCCACCACCGCGGTCCCAGAGGAACGCGAGCCGACCGTCGCGGGACCACACGGGATGTGCAACGACCCCGGCGGTCTTGACGACCTTGTCCACGCCGCCGGCGAGGCGGGCGACGGAGATCGACTCGGCTTCCTGGTAGGGGTCGATGTCCGTCTCGAGGACGAGCCTTCGCCCATTCGGCGACCAGCGCGCATCGCGGCCGCCGGCGGCGACTTCGCGCAGGCCTGTGCCGTCTGGATGCACGACGCGCACCGACCATTTCGGGCAGGGACGCGGCGGGCAGACGTCGCGCGTGGCCGTCGCAAATGCAATGGACGTCCCGTCAGGCGACCATGCCGGTTCCGCTTCATCTTCTGCCGCCGAGCTCGTGAGCTGCTTCTGTCCGGAGCCGTCCGCATTCATGACCCAGAGATCGCGATTGCCCGCGGTCGTGCGGACGAAGGCGATCTGGCGGCCGTTCGGCGAGACGGCCGGGGAATCCTCGTCGAGCGGGGTGTTCGTCAGATTCCGGAGGCCGGTGCCGTCGACGCGAACCGAATAGATCTCGAAGTTGGGCCGCGGGACCGGCGGGGTAGCGCTCCGGGCGGCAGCCGCCACTGAGCCCAGCATCAACGCAACCGCTGCGCAGATTCCGAGTCTCATCAGGGCTCGATTTTAATCCCCTCGTGTAAACGATCGATTAGTTCGCGAACCGCGTCGAACGCGTCGAGCTGCACGCGGGTGAACTCCACCGCACTCAGCCGGGAACCCTTGATGAGCGAGCGGGGTACGAGTATGTGATGGGCAAAGTCTTCTGCCTCGCCATCATCGGCTGCGCAGCCGTGCAAGGAACACTTGCGAGCCGGGCTGAACGGCCACAGCGGACGATCCCCTGTGGCGAGATCATCGAGACCACCCGGTTTCCGTACCTCGGTATGAGACTCGTCCTTGGAGCGGTATCGGTGCCGCCCGCCTACCTCCGGGCCTATCCGACCCTGGAGACGCCCTGGCGGTACTTCGCCAAGCACGGCATGGTGGTCAAGAGCGGTGCGTCGGTCACAATCTCAGTTCCGTCCGCATGGCGGAAGCGGGTTGGGATCTCGTGGGGCAACAACGTCCACCGTGTTTTTCACACGATCCGAGTAGCGACTTGTAGTCGCGTTCCGAAGCGGGGCGACGCCTATGCAGGCGGCTTCTTCCTGCGAAGACCGTCCGCCTGCGTGCCGCTCGTTTTTGCCGTAGGCGGCCGACGAAAGACGGTCTGGTTCGGCATCGGGGCGACGCTGCCGCTGAAGCATCGTGTTGCCGAGCGATATCGCCAATCGCACGCCGAGTGATTGCCCGTGCATTTCTCCGCCGGCTGACAAACCGGTGCGCTCATCGTCGTAATCGGTAGGGAGAGAGGTTCGCGTCCTGAGGTTCGGGCAGAACCTCGTGGTCAACGGAAAGGAGGGCTCTCATGCGCTCTTTCACGTTCCTGGCCGGGGTGCTCGCAGCCACGTTCGTCGCAGCCGCGGCTGCCGCCGACCGTGCGCCGCGCTCGCTCGATCCGGACGCGAGGCTCGACGCAGCGATCCAGGTGGCCCAGCAGCGAGGACAAGCGCAGCGGGCCACAGTCCTAGACAACTTCAAGTTCGTTGGGCATTCAGATCTGGGAGGCGATATCGACTTCGGCGACGTCTGGGCCCACGGCGACTACGCCTATGTCGGCAGCCGCTGCGGCGACGAGGCGCTCGGCGGCGGAGGCGTCAGGGTCGTCGACATTTCGCATCCGACGCACCCAACCGTCGCCAGCACGCTCGTCAACGACGAGTTCACGCGCGCGGAGGACGTCGTCGTCCGCCACGTGTCGACGCCGTCGTTCACCGGCGACCTTGCCGTCGTCGGCATTCAGGCCTGCTTCGGCAGCGGGCACGAGGGGGAAGTGCCGACCGGCCTTCGCTTCTTCGACGTCACGCACGCCGCTCACCCGCAGCTGCTCAGCGAGTGGGACCTTCCGGCAGGCTCGATCGGCTGCCATGAGGTCGATCTTGTCCAGCGCCCGGACGGCACCGTGCTCGCTGGCTGCGCCCGGAACCTATTCGACCAGATCGACTTCAACACGGGGGAACAGATTCCCGGTGCTGTGAAGTTCGTGGACGCCAGCAATCCGACCAGTCCGCAGCTTGCCGCGAGCTGGGAGATGCCGGTTGTGCCGTTCGGCGGGCTGGGGTGCTTGCCGGTTGAGTTCGCGCACAGCGTCCGCTTCGAGGACGGCGGTAACGCGGCTTACGTCTCGTACTGGGACGCCGGCACCGTCCACCTCGACCTCGCCGACGCCTCCGCACCGCAGATCGTCAGCAACACGCTGATCGCTCCGCCGGACGAGGATGGGGACAACCACTCGATGACACTCGCGAACGGCGGCAGGTGGCTCGTCATCAACCCTGAGGACTTCTCGCCTAGCGATTGCGGGCCCGGCTTCGGCGGCTACGGCGAAGCCTACGTCTACGACAACGCCGACACGGACAACCCGACCTTCCTCGGAACCTTCTCGACACCGAACTCACGCTCGACACGCACCGACGGCGAGTTCACGGTTCACAACACCGAGGATGTGCTCGGCACACAGTTCTTCTCCTCGTGGTACTCCGACGGGATCGTCTGGTGGACGATGGCGCCGAACGGCTCGTCTCATCAGCTCGGCCAGTTCGTCCCGCCTGCCAGCGACCGCTTCGGCGTGCCGCTGGTCTGGGGGGTCTACCTCGACTCGAGCCACGACCTCGTCCTCGCGAGCGACATGGGCAGTGGCCTCTGGATCGTCCGGCCGAAGGGTTTGAACCACTTCTAGCGCCGGAAGTCTAGAAAGCAACGGTTACGAGAGGCGGACACCGAACATCGTGTCGGGGCCCGCCTCTCGGCGCAGGCTCGCCTCTCGGCGCCGGGCTCGCCTTGTTGACCGTTCCGCCACCCCCGCTCACAATGCGAATGCGTTTACCGCATTTCCCATACCTCACGGAGGGGTCATGAAGAGTCGCTTTCTGCTCGCTACCGCTGCGATCGCTGCAATCGCAGCGGTCTCGTCACCATCCGCGAACGCCAACCATTCGTGGAACGGCTATCACTGGGCGCGAACCTCGAACCCGTTCAACGTCAACCTCGGTGACAACGTCAGTGGGCTCTGGGACGGGATGTTGGTGACGGCGTCCTCAGACTGGTCGCAGTCGAACGTGCTCAACACGACCATCGTCGCCGGTCGCACGCGTCCGAAGCAGTGTCGCCCGACCGCGGGCCGCGTCGAGGTTTGCAGCGCCAGCTACGGCAATACCGGCTGGCTCGGTGTCGCGACGGTCTGGCTGCAGTCGGGCACGACGCACATCGTGCAGGGAACGGTCAAGAACAACGACTTCTACTTCGGAAACTCGGGCTACCAGTACAACAACACCGCCGAGATGCAGCACGTGATCTGCCAGGAGGTCGGGCACACGTTCGGGCTCGACCACCAGAGCACCGACGGTACCTCGCTCAACACCTGCATGGACTACTACCACAACACCTCGGCCTCGGATACTCAGAGCACCCACCCGAACCAGCACGACTACGCCGAGTTGGCCACGATCTACAGCCACCTCGATTCCTCGGTGACGATCGGCTCGGCATCAGGCCTGGTTCCATACGGCCAGGCACGGGAATCGAGGTACGTCGTCCGGCTCGCGGGCGGTTTGACGCGGATCACTTACATCCGCTGGGCAAATCCGATCCACGGGAACTTCTGACAAGAACGCGCGAGCGTACGGGAGCCCTGCTTTCGGCAGGCTCCTGTACGTCGTGCGATCGCTGGCACGCTGCTCAGCAAATCGCTGCGCTCGTAACGTTTTTTCACGCATGGCCGCCAGCTCCGCCTCGACTTCAACTCGCGTGTGGAGAGGAGCGAGGGCCGGACGCGTACTGCACGCCGGCCCTCGCTAGCCGGTGGGTCCTAAGGGCCCGCGCTCCTTGCGATGCGTTCGGCATCGCCGAGGTTCGAGTTCCCTTCGAGGAAGGAGATATTGGCGGCCTCGTCGGCATGCGGTCCGGTGTAGCGGAGCACATGGAGCCCGTTCCGGATGTCGATGACGTAGATCAACCCGTTACGGATGATCGGGAAGCTCCAGACGACCACCTTGTTCGGCCCGCGCGACAGAGCCGGGTCCTCGTTCGCGACCGTGGACAGCGGCGTGGGCGAGAACCAGCCCGCCTGCACGGGGCTGCCCGGGTCGGAGACGTCGATCGCTTGCTCGCCGCCGGAGTGCCAGGAGTCGAAGATGAGATTCCGCGTCAGCGTCGGGTTGTGCGACGAGTAGGAGTTGAACTCGTTCTCGCCGGGAGCTGGCGTATACGCAGATGTGTTCTGGTGGATCTTGTACTCGCCGAGGATGTGCGGTCGCCGCGGCTGCGCGATGTTCCATAGCCGGGCCCAGCCCCACGGCCAGCCGAACGAGGACACCGTAAAGGTGCCGTAGACCTCGTCGATCGTGAGCGCAAACGGGCGGCCCGGGAACGGCACCGCGGAGTGGCTTTCGGCACAGCCGGCCGCGGTGTGGCCCACGCAGTGCGGGCCGGTGCCCCAGGTCGGGAAGGGGACCGGGGTCAGCAGGTCGTCGTTCAGGTTCTCGACCGTCCCGGCGGGAACCTGGTCATTGGCGACCATGCTCGTGTCGAGGACGCCGAAGCCGCCTCGCAGGTAGGCGAGGTACGTTCGGGTCCCGTCGACCGACGGCGTCATCGAGTGCAGCGAGAGGTCGAGGTCGTAGTTCGCTGGATCGGAAGCGCCCGGGAAGAGCTGGTTCCAGTTCCCCTCGGCGATCTCCCGGACGGCTCCGCCCGAGGGTACGGCGCTGATGTCGACGATCATCAGATTCGGCCGCGCCGGGTTGACCGACGTGCT
>VAXT01000046.1 GCA_005883245.1 Actinomycetota bacterium
GACGATTGCGAACTGCTGCGCGTAGTTGTCCTCCTGCCCGCTCGGGCTGCCCGCCGTCTGGTACTTGGTCCGGCCGCGCTCGGCGAGCGTTCGCGTCACGTCCTGGAACTTCTTGGCGCCGGCGTGCGTGAACGCCATGAGCACGAGTGGCTGGCCCTGCTCGGCGCCCTGCGTGCCGAAGTCCTGTTTCGTGCCCTTGAGGTTCAGGTCGGAGCCGGACATCTCCGGGATCGGGCCGCCTTCGGCGTTCGCATGCGGGCGGTACCTGAAGAGGTAGTAGTAGGTCGCCCTCGGAGGGCCGACGTTCGGACAGAAGGTCGCATCAGGGGTACAGCGGACGAGGGCCATGTTCCCCGGGACGTACAGGACCTTGTGCCCCTTGGGCACTGCGCCCTTCTTGCCGTTGTGGCGCACGTACTTCGAGCCGAGCAGCTCCTGCTCGGTCGGGAACGGACCGGCTACCAGCTTGTAGTTGGTCGCTTTCGAGCCCGGCTTCTTGACCGGCGCAAAGAGATAGAACTCCTGCGAGTCGCTCGCCTTCCCCTGCCCCTGCACGGGCAAGAGCGTCTTGTAGAGCGAGGTCAGCGGGGTCGGATTCCCCTGGAGGTCGGCAGTCGGCGGCAGCAGGTCGCCCTGGAGGTCGAAGAGCTCGAGCCGCGCCGTCTTCCCGATCACTTCCTGGGCGCGATCCGGGTTCACGCCGGCGAGCTCGATCACCATCTGGTCCTTGCCCTGCTTCCGGATCTCCGGCTCGGTCACGCCGAGCTTGTCGACCCGCCTGCGCATGACCGATTGGGCCGTGTCCATGCCGTCGGAGGTGACCTGCTCACCTCGTGGGAGCGCAGCCCCGATCAAGGCCGCGATGATCAGGCCCAACAGCAGGAAATGGGAGCGGCGCTCGGCCAAGGTGAAGCCCTAGGGTAGCGGTGTTTCGGGCGGGTCCGTTGACCCGTCTGGACTATCCAGCGGCTCTCCTTCGGCTCCCGCTTCGGTGCGCGCGGTGATCGCGCTCTTCGCGAGCTTGACGCGCGTGTCGGGCGCGATCTCGAGCACGATGTAGTGGTCGCCGACCTCCCGCACGAGCCCGAAGATCCCGCCGAGCGTCATCACCTCGTCACCGAGCTCGACGTCGGACATCAATCGATCCTGTACCTGCCGTCGTCGGCGCTGCGGCATGACGATCAGCAGGTAGAAGAGAATCAGCATTCCGCCGAGGAAGATGAGAGCGGTCACGCGGCCTCCAGGGTCAGTCGATCGAGGGTTTCCGCCTTGAATGGTGCCAGCTTGCCGTCCTCGATCGCTGTGCGCGCGCCTGCGGTGAGCCGGATCAGGAAGCGGAGGTTGTGCAGAGTCAGCAGGCGCAGGCCGAGCAGCTCCTGCTGGTTGACGAGGTGCCGGATGTAGGCGCGGCTGAACCGCGCGCAGGCCGGGCAGTCGCACCGCTCGTCGAGCGGGCCCTGGTCGCGTGCGAAGCGGGCGTTCTTGAGGTTCAGGCGCCCCGCCGAGGTGAGCGCGGTGCCGGTGCGACCCATGCGCGTCGGCAGGACGCAGTCGAACATGTCCACGCCGCGCTCGATCACCTCGAGAACGCCTTCGGGGTCGCCGATGCCCATGAAGTAGCGCGGCTTGTCGGCCGGGAGCAACGGCGCGGCGCCGGCGACGGTCTCGAACATCGGGTCGCGCGCCTCCCCCACGCTGAGCCCGCCGAGCGCGTGGCCGTCGAAGTCGAGGTCGACGATCTCCGCGATCGAGCGGCGCCGCAGCTCGGGGTCGGTCGCGCCCTGGGCGATTCCGAACAGGAGCTGGCCTTCGGCGCGCGGCGCGGCGCGCTGGCGCTTCGCCCAGAGCGTCGTCAGCCGCACCGCTTCGGCGAGGTCGTCGCTTCCCGCCGGCGCGCAGACGTCGAGGCACATCGCGATGTCCGAGCCGAGCCGCGATTGGATGGCGGCGACGGACTCGGGCGTGAAGCGCTCGGCGGCGCCGTCGTATACGGAGCGGAACGTGACGCCGTCGTCGTCGACACGCGTGATCGTGTCGCGGAGCGAGAAGACCTGGTAGCCGCCGGAGTCGGTGAGGATCGGGCCGTCCCACTGCATGAACTCGTGCAGCCCGCCGAGCTCGGCGATCAGGTCCTCGCCGGGACGAAAGTGCAGGTGGTACGTGTTGCCGAGGACGATCTCCGCGCCCAGTGCACGCACCTCGTCGGGGTCGAGCATCTTGACGGTCGCCTTCGTCCCTACGGGCATGAACGCGGGCGTGCGCACCTCGCCGTGGGCGGTGCGCAGGATGCCTGAACGAGCCTCCCCGTCGACGCTCTCGACCTCAAAGATCGCCATCGCCCTCAAACGGGGCGAGCTCGGCCGTGACGACCCGGAACCATTGCGCGATTTTGGCCGCGGCTTCACGATCTCGATGCTGATCGAGGTCGCCGCCCATGTATTTCCCTCGGATCCGGGCCAGCGCCTCCGTCACAGCGGCGACATCACCTCCGCGTTCAAGTACTGAGGCAATGCGAGGCGCATAGTTCTCGTATTCGTCAAGCGGCACCCCATCGACTCCGACAGGATCCCACGCGGTCCCGAGGATGAGGCTGAGCTCCCGCAGTCGTTGATTCGTCCACCGGCGACGCGCATCACTCATCGCGCGCTCATCGCTGTGAATCACGTGCTCGTCGAGGTCGTCGACCGTCACGGGCCGGAAGGTGTCGAGGCCGACGTGGAGCGTGATGCGCTCGACGTCCAGCTTGGCCAGGAGCTCCGGCGTGAAATGCAGCCCGGCCGTCGGCGCCGCGGCCGAGCCTTCGCGGTCCGCGTACACCGTCTGGTAGCGCTCGGGGTCGGCGAGCGGCTCGCTGATGTACGGCGGAAGAGGCGCCTCGCCGGCCGGCTCGCCCTGCAGGCGTAGGCGCCAACGCCCCTCGCCGAGATGCTCGATCAGCTCCACCGGCCCCAGCCGCTGACCCGCGCGCAGCTTCCTGGTCGGGCGCGCGAGCCCCTCCCACTCCCCGACCGCGTCGAGCGGCTCCAGCAGCAGCACCTCAGCCTCGCCGCCCGTCGGCCGCCGCAACCGCAGCCGCGCCGGGACGACCCTCGTGTCGTTGACGACGACGAGCTCGCCTCGCAGCTCGTCGCGCAGCTCCCAGAAGAACCGGTGATGCACGTCGCCGGTCGACCGCTCGTACACGAGGAGTCGAGACGCGTCTCGGCGCTGGGCCGGGTGCTGCGCGATCAACTCGAGCGGTAGCGAGTACTCCAGCTCGGACAGCTTCATCCGATGCGAACGCTAGCGTCCCTCCCCATGGACGAGACCGCTATCGCACGGGCACGCGAACGACTCGAGAACGCGGCTCGGGGCCGGGCGTCGCAGGGCGACGTCGAAGCGGCCCTCGAGCGGGCGCGGGCGCAGGTCGAGGAGCTCGCCGAGCGCGCCGCTGCGCTCGAGACCACGCTCCCGGGGCAGATCCGGGAGGCGATACGGGACGGCGTTCGCACCGAAGCGGCTCCGGTTGCGCAGCAGCTCGCCGAGGTGCGCGGGCTCGCGGGTCAGACGATCCGGCGCCTGGAAGGGCTCGAGATCGACCTCTTGGCTGAGCGGCACGCGCGAATCGACGACCTGGCGCTGCTCGTCGACCTGATCTCGTCGGGCTGGAGCAGCATCGACGTCCGCCTCGCGCGCATGGAGCGCAAGCTCGACACCGGCGGCAGCGCGCAGATCTACCGGTTCGAAGAGCGCGAAGCCAGCTAGACGGGCTCCGTCGGCAGGACGAGCTCGAACTTGCTGCCGCGGCCGATCGCGCTGTCCAGCTCGATCCGCCCGCCAAGCGCCATCGCGAGCTCACGCGCGATCGCCAGGCCGAGCCCGGTGCCTTTGCCGTCGTGCGTCCAGAACGGGCGGAAGATCCGCTCCTGCTCGTCGGGGCCGATCCCAGGCCCCGTGTCCTCGACCGCGACGTGGATGTTCCCGTTCTCCGAGCTCAGGTGCAGGCCGACGCTGCCTCCGTTCGGCGTCCAGCGGAAAGCGTTCGCGAGCAGGTTCGTGATGATCTGGAGGACGCGGTCGCCGTCGGTGACGATCACTGGCTCGGCGGAGACGTCCTGCGAATACTCGATCCTCCGCTGCTTCGCCTCCTCGCCGAACGCGAGGTAGGCCTGCTCGAGCAGTCGGGCCATGTCCACCTCCTCGTGGCGAACCGTGAAGCGGCGCGTGTCGAGCTTCGCCAGGTCGAGCACGTCGCCGACGAGCCGTTCGAGACGGGTCGCCTCGGCCGAGATCACGTCGAGGGAGGCGGTGCGCAGCTCAGGGTCCTCGACGACGCCCTCGCGGAGGGCCTCGACGTGCCCGCGGATGGCGGTCAGCGGCGTCCGCAGCTCGTGCGAGACGGTCATCAAGAAGTTGCGCTCGAGCTCCTCGGCCTCGGACAGGCGCGACGTCATCTGGCGGAACGAGTCGGCGAGGTCGGCGATCTCATCGCCGCTCGTCAGCACCGGGACCTCGGTGTCGTACTGCCCCTCGGCCACCTCGTCCGCTGCTCCGGCCAACCGCCGCAGAGGACGCGTGATTCGTCCCGAGAGGTACCAGGCGAGGACTGCGGTCACCAAGACCCCCACGAGCAGGGCGATTGCCAACCGCAAGACAAGTCGGACTGCCTGATCGTGCAGTTGCGCCTGGGGGGTTGCGACGACGAGGCCGCCGAACGGATCACCCTTCGGGTCGAGATAGAGCGGATGGGCGACCGCGAGGAAGGTGCGGTGCTCGCCTGGAGGCGTGAACTCGAACTCGAGCGTCTCGCCGCGCAGAATGGCCGGGAAATTGACGGCCGACTGCCGCAGGGGCCGCAACCCGGAGTTCTGGCCGGAGAAGAACGGCACGCCGACGTAGTAGAGGCGGTTGCCGCTCGCCTTCTCGAGTCTTCTCGCGGCGAAGAACGGCGGCGCTGTCCCTCGCTCCTGCGTCCTGCGCGCCTGCTCTGCGTAGAGCTGCGTCAGGCCCGCGGCTTCACGGCGCAGTTCCTTTCGCGCCTGGTTCTGCGTGTAGTTCCGAAACAGCCCGAAGGCAATGAGCGTGGAGACAAGGCCGGTCAACGCGATCCCGGCGAGAAAGAGCGCCGGAAGGCGAAAACGCAACGACCTAAACATGGTTACGCCGTAGCTGCGGCTTCCCTGGCGGGCGTGACCTTGTAGCCGACGCCCCAAACAGTCACGATCGGGGACGCCTCGCCGAGCTTCCGCCGCAGCTGGCGGACGTGCACGTCGACCGTGCGGGTGTCGCCCGCGAAGGTGTAGCCCCAGACCCGCTCGAGCAGCTGATCGCGCGTGAGCACGAGGCCGCGGTGGTCGAGCAGCTCCCAAAGCAGGTCGAACTCCTTCGGCGCGAGCTTGATCTCCTCGTCGCCGACCTTGACCTCGCGGCGGCCGGCGTCGATGGTCAGGTCGCCGTGCGTGATGGTCGCGCTCGCAACCTCCTTGCGATCCGGCGTCGAGCGGCGGAGGATCGACTTCACCCGCGCCACGAGCTCCCGTGGGTTGAACGGCTTCGTCAGGTAGTCGTCGGCGCCGACCTCGAGCCCGATGATCTTGTCCACGTCCTCGTCGCGAGCCGTGAGCATCAGGATCGGCACGTCCGAGCGGCGGCGGATCCGGCGGCAGACCTCGATCCCGTCGATGTCCGGGAGCATCAAGTCGAGCACGATCAGCGACGGCTGGTGGCCCTCCGCCTTCGTCAACGCGTCCTCGCCCGTCTCGGCGACGTGGACGTCGTAGCCCGCGTTCTTCAAGTAGAGCGAGACGAATGACGCGATCGACGCCTCGTCTTCGACTACGAGCACGGTTTGTGGTGCGTTCAACGGCATCGCCCTTTCAGGATGCCAGAGCGGGCAGCTATTGCGGGGTTGCTGGGGCCAAGTCGAACGGAGTTGCCGTGTCGGGCAGTGACTGGGGCGGCGAGTCGTTCAGCGACCAGGTGCCGTCGAAGTAGACGTTCGCCGTCGGGTCGCCCGCGCCGTCGATGACGCCGTCGCCGCGCGCGATCGCGCTGAGGAAGATCGCCCGCCCCCGGATGCGGAGCTCGAATCGCGCGCCGATCAGGCGGAAGCGCAGGTTCTTGCCCCGGTAGATCGTCGTTCTGACGTTCTTGTAGGTCGTTTTGGCGGCGCCGTAGACGACCGGGCGCTTGCTGTCGTACGGCTTCGGGTCCGTGATCGAGAGCTGGCCGTTCACACGGCCGGTCATGCTGCCGCGCGCGTTCAGCTCGACGACGCCGCGACCCTCGCGGATCGAGAGCGTGCCGTTCTGAGGAGCCGCCGGCTGCGATTGGGCGGCGGCCGGGATCAGCACCGCGAGCAGGATGAGAAGCACCGTTTTCCGCATTCGGTAGCTGAAGTATCGCGTGCGTCCTTATGCCTGCAGTGTGGGAGTTGTAAGGAATCCGTTAGCGTCAGGGCGTGTCCGAGCTGAGCGATTTCGGGCTCGTCGTGCTCGTGGTCGCCGGCGGTGTGATGCTCGCGCTCCTGGCGTCCAGGCTGAGCGAGCGCTATCCCGTGCCCGCTCCGGCATTGTTCCTGCTGGCCGCGCTCGCGCTCCCGGTGGCCCTGCCGCACATCAAGACCGTGGAGAGGATCGGCGTCGTCGCCGTGATCCTGATCCTCTTCGACGGCGGCATGAACATTGGCTGGCGTCGGTTTCGCCGCGCCGTCGTTCCAATCGCGACGCTCGGGATCGTCGGCACGCTGACGACCGCCGTCCTCGTCACCGTCTGCGCTCACTTCCTGCTCGACCTGAACTGGACGCTATCCGGCGTGCTCGGGGCGGCGCTCGCACCGACCGACCCCGCGGTCATGTTCTCGATCCTCGGTAACAAGGAGCTCGGCGGGAAGACAGGGACGATTCTCGAAGGCGAGGCGGGAGTGAACGACCCGGTCGGAATCGCGCTCCTGATCGGGATGGTCGACTTCGCGACCACCGACGGCGCGTCTGGGTGGTCGGTCGTGCAGGAGTTCGTCCTCGAGATGACGATCGGGCTCGCGGTCGGCATCGTCGGGGCGGGGCTCCTCGTCGTCTTCATGCGGCGGGTGCGCCTCCCGGGCGAGGGGCTGTACCCGCTGCGTTCGCTTGCCGCGGCCGGCGTGATCTACGGCCTGGCTGCCGTGGCGCACGGGTCGGGCTTCCTCGCCGTCTTCATCGCGGGTCTCGCGCTGAGCGAGATCGACGTCCCGCACAAGCGGCAGATTCAGCGTTTCCACACGACGCTCGCGAGCCTGGCGGAGATCGTCGTCTTCGTCGCGCTCGGGTTGACCGTGAGCGTGGGGCAGCTCACGGACGAGGGGATCTGGCGGGACGGCCTGCTGCTGGCGATTGCGCTGGCGTTCCTCGCACGTCCACTCGGTCTCGCTCCGCTGCTATGGCCGCTGCGGCTGAAGATCGGCGAGAAGCTGTTCCTCGCCTGGGGCGGGCTCAAGGGCGCCGTCCCGATCCTGCTCGCCGCCTTCGTGATCCTGGCCGACGTGCACGACGCGCGGCGACTGTACGAGATCGTGTTCGTCGTCGTGCTGTTCTCGGTCGTCGTGCAGGGGTCGACCGTGCCGTTCGTCGCGTCGCGGCTCGGCGTCCCGATACGCGCCGCGGGCCGATGAGCTTCCTCGCCTTCGGCCTGGCGGCGCTCCTCTCCGGCGGCAACCTGCACGCGTTGCAGGTGACGAACGGCTCGCGCCCGTTCGCGGGCGACAACCGCCTGCTGACGACCGTCTCGCCGAACGGAGACGGTTTTCGCGACCGGGCGATCGTCAGCTTCCGGCTCGACCGCGCGGCGAACGTGCGCCTCGACGTGCTGCGGACGGACACGCTGCACCCGGGCCGCGCGACGAAGACGGTCTGGACGACGACGAAGCGCTTCGGCGCGGGCCGGCAGCAGATCGTCTGGCATCCGGCGCAGGGCACAGAGCCGCGCACATACCTCCTGCGCTTGACCGTCGGCAAACGGGTCTACATGAACTGGCCCGGCAGGCGCCGCGAGGCGCCCGTCGTCCGCATCCAGGGCATCGAAGCCGAGTTCCCGCACCGCAGCTACGCGCCCGGCGACGAGGCCGACCTGCGGATCTCGACGGACGCGCCAACGCTGCGGCTCCAGGTCTTCTACTACTCGAGCCAGGCGATCCGGCACGGGAAGGACTTCAAGACAGCAGGGACGGCGATGACGAGCCCGGTGCGCGTCGACTGGCGGACGCACCGCGACGCTCCTGGAGCGCTGCGTGTCGTTCGGGCCGGCAACTGGCCGAACGGCCTCTACTTCGTGCGACTGAGCGGGCCCGACGGACGGGTCGGCTACGCGCCGTTCGTCGTGACGCGACGCGTTCCGAGCTCACGCGTCGCGGTCGTCCTCTCGACGAACACGTGGCAGGCGTACAACTTCTGGGACGCGAACGGCGACGGTTGGGGCGACAGCTGGTACGTCAGCGGCGCCACGCGGAGCGTCGACCTCGAGCGGCCGTTCCTCGAC